>JBOGIN010001192.1:0-5663 GCA_050742275.1 Vicinamibacteraceae bacterium | reverse complement strand
GCTGGCAAGATAATGGCGTACTGGAAAGCCTGCTTCGACTATGTGGAGCGATCGGGCCCGGTCTGTTTTGGTGAACGATTCGTCTCCATATCGTTCGAGCGCTTCAGTCGCTCGCCGCGCGAAGAGCTGCAGCGCGTCTACCAGGCGGCAATGCTCCCCGCCCCCGCCGCGCTGGACGTCTCACGAATCAGACCCGCCAAGCCTGGCTACCGGGCAGCCGACCCGCAGTGGCGAGTCCTCGCGGGCCGGAGTGGGATAACTACGACTTAGCCGCGTGGGTGAGCATTTCACGAATGAGAGGCGACCAGCGGAGCCGCGAGTAGGCGAGAAACGGAATCGAGAGCGCCGCGAGCTCCGAAAACGACAATCCACTCCGCCGCAAGCCATCGTACAAGAACGACCTGCGCTCATCCCGCGACATGTGGCTCGACTCGTTCAACACGACGCGGAGAATTGATAGGCCCAGCAACCAACGGGCGGCCATCTCGCGCTGACTCTCACGCTGCTCCCGCAACAGGTCCACGGCGGCCATGGCGTTGTCCCTTCGGCGGGCGCCACGCGACGAAACCAGTGAATCTGCACGACGCCGATAGAAGTACAGCTTGGCGGGAACCGCATAGAAGGTGCCGCCGCGAGCAAGCAGTCCTGCCGTCACCACCGCATCTTCATAGTTATAGAGGGAGGGAAACCGGATCTGACGCGATTCGAACAGCGCCCGTCGACAACACAGCCGCCAAATCGCTTTCCCTCGCAGCGCCAGGACCGTCTTGGAGGCTTTGGTCAACGCGAGAGGCTCGCCGTCCAGCTCGCTGAGCGCGCTCGTGAACGAGATGACGAGCACGTCTCGCGTCGATAGGCGCGGCGCTACTGCCTGAATCGCACGGGAGTATGCCGAGTGGACGAGATCGTCACTGTCCACGAAACAAATCCATTCTCCCGTGGCCTCCCGTATGCCGAGATTGCGAGCGTCGCCAGGCCCCTTTCCGGCCCCTTGCACGTATCTCACCCGAGGATCTCTCGCTGCCCAGGTCTCCACAATCTGCGCCGTGTCGTCCGTCGAGCAATCGTCCACGACGACGACCTCGTAGTTATCGGCTTCCTGACTGGAGATAGATCTCAGCGTCTCGCCGATGTACTCGTCGCTGTTGAAAGCGGGGATGACGAACGAGATCAATGGCATGATGCGAGCTAGAACTCTTGAGAACTGGACACGTGCTAGAAATCGTAGCCAAACATCTCGATATCTCGAGCGAAGACCTGTGAGACGATGCTCCTGGCGCCGGCGTCGTAGAGTCTTCGATAGTCGCGATTGGCGGAGCGCTTGAGGTGCGGCAGCGTCGCCGTCAGGTTCAGGGTCCGACAGACCTCGGCAAAATCCACCGCCAGGCTTTCGAAACGGCCGACGTGGTTGACGAGCAGCTTCCCGTCTCGATCACAGAGCCAGTCCGCCTGCGGCATGAACATTCTCGGCCGGTTGAAGTAGCGGGGGTCGTGCTCTTCGTACGCCAAATGCACCCACGCCGGGAAGGGGATCGGGTTGTCTGCGAGGCCGGTGACGTTCCTCTTGACGCGGTAGAAGTAATGCGAGGCGACCCTGTCCCACGGGTTCCGGACGAAGGAGAACCTGAAGGCACGATTCCAGCGCCACTCTCCAAGCTCAGCCCGCTTCTCAAAAGCCGTCCGATGCTCGAATCGAAGATCCAACGCGCGCTCGATGCTGGACCCGGCGGTCTTGTTGATATGAATGAACACGTAGCTGGGCCAGACGGCGTTCCTGAAGCGCTTCGCCTTGCCAAGCCACTGCGCGACGAGAGCCGTGTCGTCGCCGTGTGAGTCGGAGCGGAGCGTCGCGACGTGAGAATCTGGCTGCTGCGGAAGCGACACGGTTGGCTACCTCCTCAGGACGAGTGCGCCACCACATGTGCCAGGCGCTCACCGGCGTCATGGCGTTCGCAGCATCGGGCGACGAAGTCTCGTGTTCCTGGCAGCTCGCCGAACAGCCTTTGCGACAGCTCGAACAGCTCGCGGTCGGCGAATATCTTCTGATACGAGATATCGTCTTGCAGCGTCTTCCATCGCTCGAGGACCTTCATCTGCTCGCCGTCGGGCGCAAACAGCCGGTTCCAGTAGTGCGCCAGGCGCAAATACACGCGTGGCTCGAGCAGCTTCCTCCAGCGCGCGCGAATGACGCCCCAGGTCAGCCGTCCCGCGTCAAAGGAGCTGCCTCCCCCAAGACCGGGCACGTGCGTGAGGGATGCGTCGCTGAAGGTGCCGCGCAGCCTGCTGGAGAGCTGCCGCCGATGCGCCTTGTCCCTGAACCAGCGGTTGTAGTTGAGGAACAACGTGTCGTGTGTCGCGCCCTGATGTGCGTGGAGCGCCTCAGCCGCGAGCGACTTCCAGTCTTGGCGAATCACGTCAGGATGTTTGACGCCCGTCAGCGCATTCAGCTTCTTGAGCCGACTCGCGAAGAAATTGAACGGGTCTCTCAGAATGATGACATCCAGGCGATGGCTGCTGGCACCGAGATAGCGATCGCGGTTCCGTTCGAACGCCTCGTCGCGGACGCTCTCGAGAAAGCTCCGATCGGCTCGCATCTTCGACAGGTCGTCTTCATACGAATAGATGAGCAGATGCTTGGGCGCCAGGCGCACGGTGTCTGGGCCCGCGGCGCTGCCGAATCCGTAGTACGAGGCCTGTTCCGCGGTCGTGTAGGGGTCATGGTCGCCGTGGCGCACATTGTTGAGAAAGCAGGCCGGCTTCCCTCGATGCTGGTCGAGAATCCATTGGATCACAGCATGATTACCGCTGCGCTGGAGGCCACAGACCCGCAGTTGGAGAAAGCTGGTGGGTGATGTCGCGCTTGAAGTCATGGCGGTGTCACGCGTGCGAGGCGGCATGCCTCCGAAAGAACAGGACGTCCTCGCGACGGCTCGTTCCTTCACGTACGAACTGCTGTCGTGCGAGGCTTGCGAAGAGCTCGTCGACAGCCGCGCGGCCGGTCCGCGTCGGATGGATCTCGAGGCAGAGTTTTTCAACGCCGACGAGCTCGAGGTTATTGAAGAGATCGATCTCACCGCCTTCGATGTCGACAATCACGTACGTCGGCCGAAACTCCGCGAGGACGCTTCGGACGTCCTGCTGCGGCACCATGGTCTCTCGCGCGTCGTCGCATGCCGTGAGCGATGACGCCCAAAAGTCCCGATGGAGGTAAAAGCTCACCTCTGTCCTGCCATCCTGGCCGAGCACGACGTTCCGCACGGTGGGCCAGACGCCGTTGAGGCGGAAGTTGCGGCGCATGAGCGGAACGATCCGTGGGTTTGCCTCGACGATCAGCACCGCGTCCGGTCGCCGGACGGTGCGGGCAGCGACGATGGCGACGAAGCCGATGCCGCCGCCGATCTCGAGGACGCGGTCCTCTGGTGTCAGCGTTCGGCGGATGATGTCCACTTCCGCCGCTTCGTACCCGCCGCGGTACAGCGAGTCCACGATCGCTGGCGAGAGGACAGCCGGGTCCACGGCGAGGCGAACGCCGAAATGGCGAATGATCGCCGGCCGGAGCGCGCGCCGCGCGGCGTAGGTGACCGCGCGCCCCGGCTGACGGAGCACGGGCGTCAGGTCGACGACCATCAAGGCTCGCAACCCAAGAGCGCGCACAGGAATGGCTCGAACCGACTTGCCGTCTCCGCGACCTGTGGCGTCACCTCGACGATCGTCAGCTTATCGGTCACGTCGAGCGGCACGGTGCTCACCACCGCCGCGTTGGGCGACACGGTCATCGAGCCGTCACGCTGCCATCGATAGACGCGGACCTGCATGGTCTCGGGCAAGTTCACCGTGACGCGCCGCCACGTGGGATAGCTGTACTCCGTGGTGATAGGGTCCCAGCTTTCCACTCCCAGCCAGAGCGCGAGGTAGTACCTGCCGTCGCGCTTCTGAAACGCCATGTCGTACAGGGAGCCCGGGGCATCGTCTATCGTGTACTCCAGAGGCGTCGGTGAAAACTGCGGACCTGGATCGCTCAGCAGGTTCAAGAGGTTCTTGACCGCGGTGAATGCGGGCTTGGGCGCGCCAGTCTCATCAAGCAGTCCGAAGGAGCCCGACCTCCAATAGTCGGCAAGCTCGTAGAGGAACGTCCGCTGGTAGCCGGCGAGGAACTTCGCCAAGAGGGTTCTCGTCATGTAGATGCCGGCAATGTCTGGAGGCACGGCGTCGATTGAGCCGGGGCCTGACGGTCGCCCCTTCTCCGCATTCGGGTCGTCGCGGTAGCCAGCCTCCGTCGTCACGATCGGCAGTGGGACCGAGTAGTGGTCGACCAGCTTGAGGTTGAAACTCATGCTCCCGTAGCCGTGCGGTCCCCAGCCCCTGGTTTCAGGGTTACGGCCGGCGAAGTAGTGGTGCGTGTTGGCGACGTCGATGTACGGGCTGATATCACCGAGCTGGTTGTACGCCTTCTTGGTGATGACCGTCGGGCCGTAGACGTCGTATTGGTCCAGGCCGGGCACGTCACGGATGGCGCTCAGGCGTATGACCGTGTCCCTCAGGATCTCCGCCCAATTGGGGAGTCCCTGCCTGTTCAAGTCGAACTCGTTGGGCCCCTCGTACGCGTGGAAGCACTCGGGCACGCGCGAGGGATAGTCGAGCCAGAGCGCCGTCTCGTCCTCTGGGTGCACGATGAGCGTGCACTTGATACCCGCCGCGCCGAGCTCGTTCAGGCGATCGTAGTACGTCGGCCAGTCGATTGCGTCGACCAGGCCGTCGCGGACATGGCGGACACCCAGCTCGATCAGCCGGCTCTTGACCAGTGGAAAGTTCTCTCGGTAAAGCGTCTCGTTGAAGTGCAGGTGGATGTTGATCCCCACCGAGCCCACGAAGCGATTGGCCTGCCACGTCTTCTGCGCGTAGACAGCCGACGGGAGCGCCACTGCGGCGACCGTCACCAGAATCGTCAACCAAGTATGAGCACCAGCCATGGTCTCTCCTCTCGAGTTCGTTACGCGACAACCTGCGACGGACTACCCGACCATTAATGTGATCAAAGCTCGTACCCCAGATCGACGGCGACGCTCGATGTCAGCTGCTGCACGCGTTGACGATCGACATCCGTCCAGTCCCAGGCCGTCGGCAGCCTGTTGGCGTTGAGCTTTCCGGCCAGCACGTGTTGAATCTTTCGTTTCGTGGGACAGGCCACGCCCGCAAACGCGAAGAGGGTGGTGAGCGTGGGCGCGTCCGCACGAAAGAGCGTATCGGCACGTACCTCGAATCGCCTCGATGCCGGGAGCGTGTGCATGAAGTCGTGGGCATCTCGATTGACACGTGCCCAATACCAGGCGAGCTTCTCCACGGACGAGAGGCGCTCCCAGCGCTGCGCGTCGGCGTCACCGGCTCTCGGCCGAATACGCGCGAAATCCCACGGATGCCCTTCGTAGGCCTGCCGCTTCATGTACGACCGCACGACGTCGTACGGATGCCGATGCAGATGGATGAAGCGAGACTCGGGAAAGGCGCGCGCGAGCGCGGGCGCCAGGTGCGTGAGGCGGTTGCTCGTTTCGATGTAGATCTTCTGCTGGTGATTTGCCGTCACGATGAAGTCGTCGCGTGCCGCCAGAACGACGTCCAGACTTTTCTGACCCGAACAGGCTTCCATGTAGGCGTCGAACGAGGCC
>JBOGIN010001191.1:0-5092 GCA_050742275.1 Vicinamibacteraceae bacterium | reverse complement strand
CCTACAACCTGCACCTCGACCATCGCTCACCGCCCTCGCGTGAGCGCAGCACGGCGCTCCTTGCCGAGCGGATCCGCTCGCGGACCCCACGGGCGCCAGTGGTGGTGACGGGAGATTTCAATGCCGGGGAGGACAATCCAGCGATTGAAACGCTTCGGACGCTCCCGGAGGGGGGCGCCTTCCTGGTCGATACGTTTCGCGTGCGGCATCGAGCCGAAGGCACCGTCGGGACGTTCAACGGCTTCGAGCGCGGCAGCACGGACGGCGACAAGATCGACTACGTGTTCGCCGAGCCGGCGACCGAGGTGCTCGACGCGAGGGTCGTTCGCACGAGCCGCGAGGGCCGCTATCCGTCAGACCACTTCCCCGTCGTCGCGCGGATCCGCTTTGCGAAGTGATGAGAAACGCGTAGCGCGCGGCCTTCAGGCCGCGCGGGCGAGGGGCGTGAAGGCCCCTCGCTACGGGCGGTACGGCTCAGGTCGTCCCGAACGACGACGCGCCAATTAATACCGGTAGCGCGACTAGTATCGATAATGCGACGCCTTGTACGGCCCCTCCACCGGGACGCCGATGTATGCCGCCTGCTCCGGCGTCAGCGTCGTCAGCTTCACACCGAGCTGATCGAGGTGTAGCCGGGCCACTTCCTCGTCCAGCTTCTTTGGCAGCATGTAGACCTGCTTCTCGTACGCCCCGTTGTTCGTGTGCAGCTCGATCTGCGCGAGCACCTGATTGGTGAACGACGCCGACATCACGAAGCTCGGATGCCCGGTCGCGCACCCGAGGTTCAACAGCCGGCCCTCGGCCAGGACGAGAATGCTGCGGCCGTCGGGAAACACCCACTCGTCGTATTGCGGCTTGATGTTCTCGCGTCGGATGCCCGGCACCTTCTTCAGGCCGGCCATGTCGATCTCGTTGTCGAAGTGGCCGATGTTGCCGATGATCGCCTTGTTCTTCATCCGCTGCATGTGCGAGACCGCGATCACACTGTAGTTGCCGGTCGCAGTGACGAAGATATCGGCCTGCTCGACCACCTCGTCGAGCGGCTTTACTTCGTAGCCCTCCATGGCCGCTTGCAGCGCGCAGATCGGGTCGATCTCGTTGATAATGACGCGGCACCCATTGCCGCGCAGCGCCTGAGCGCACCCCTTCCCCACCTCGCCGTAGCCGCAGACCACTGCCACCTTGCCGCCCAGCATCACGTCGGTCGCCCGGTTCAAGCCGTCGATGAGCGAGTGCCGGCAGCCGTAGATGTTGTCGAACTTGCTCTTGGTGACCGAGTCGTTGACGTTGATTGCCGGAAAGAGCAGCGTCCCCGCTTCCTGCATCTGATACAGGCGATGCACACCGGTCGTCGTCTCTTCACTCACGCCTTTGATCTCGCCCGTCATGGTGGACCAGCGATTCGGCCCGTGCTCGAGCGACGCGCGGAGCAGGTCGAGAATCACGCCCCACTCCTCGGGCTCCTTCTCCGCGTCGAAGTCGGGTACCCGCCCCGCCTTCTCGAACTCGCGCCCCTTGTGCACCAGCAGCGTCGCATCACCGCCATCGTCCACGATGAGCGTCGGACCGCCCTCGTCTGGCCATCGCAGGGCCTCGCTCGTGCACCACCAGTATTCCTCGAGCGTCTCGCCCTTCCAGGCGAAGACGGGAATGCCGCGCGGGCTCTCCGGCGTGCCGCCCGTTTCCGGCCGGCCCACGGCCACCGCCGCGGCGGCGTGGTCTTGCGTCGAGAAGATGTTGCACGAGACCCAACGCACGTCGGCGCCCAGCTCGGCCAGCGGCTCGATCAGCACGGCCGTCTGCACCGTCATGTGCAGACTGCCCATGATGCGCGCCCCCGCGAGCGGCGCCTGCCCCGCGTAGCGCGTGCGGAGGGCCATCAAGCCGGGCATCTCGTGCTCGGCCAGGCGGATCTCTTTCCTTCCCCACTCGGCCAGGGACAAGTCCTTGACCTTGAACGGCTCCCGTCCAGCCTGCTTCGCCGCGTCGAACGCGTGTGCTTTCTCACTGACCGCTACGCTCATGGATTCTCCTTGTGCGCCCTCTGGAGGGCGATGGTTACGCTGTTACCGCTCTCGCCACGAAGAGCGCCGGGCCCTTCGCGCGCGCGTCCGGCGGCAGCACTTGGAACTTACAAGAGTGAAAGCCGGCTTCGAGCACGTACCGCTGAATCTGCTCTTCTGAAAACCCAAGCCACACGTGCCCCATCTGGTGGCGGTACTCTTCGTACTCGTGGGACGTCATGTCGGTGATGACGAGCGTCCCGGGTGACCGAAGCACGCGTCTTGCCTCTGCCAGCACTCGCGCCGGCTCCGCGATGTGATGCAGCACGAGCAGCAGCAGCGCACAATCCACCGCCGTGTCCGTCAAGGGCAAGCGCTCGAGATCCGCCTGCCGCACGTCGACGTTGGGATACGGATCGAGACGGTTTCGAGCGGCCCGCAGCATGTCCTCCGAGCCGTCGATGGCCACGACACGCTCGACCCATGGCGCAAGGGTTTCGGCGGCACGCCCGGTTCCGCAGCCGAGATCTGCCACCGTGGCATGTGGGTCGAGCAAGGCCAGATACGACAGCACATACGACGTCGATCCAAACAGCTCGTCGCGCAATCGATCCCACGTTGAAGCGGCGCTCGAGAAGAAGGCGCGCGAGCTGGCGCGCCGCGCTTCGAGAGCCCGCCGCACGCGACGCGCATCCTGCGTTGCGGTGGCGGTTCCGGCGACGCGCTCGCGAACCAGTCCCCACAACCGATGCTTCGAGGCCGGCAAGGAGGCAATCGGCGCGCTGTAAAAGCGGCTCGTCCCCTCCCGCCGCGAGACGATCCACCCCTCATCCGCCAGCATCTTGAGGTGCCGGCTGACCGTGGATTGCGGCAACTGCAGGACCTCGCCGAGCTCCGACACCGAGAGCTCCTGCTCCTCGATTGCCAGGAGCATCCGCGCCCGGTTCAGATCCCCCAGCACGGAGAGATCATCGAGAATTGCCGCAGAGCCCGCGTCGTTCATCCGTACATCCGGATTGATGGTATGACGTGAGGGCGGCGCTGTCAAGAATTGAACCGGCGTACAGGAGCGGCAAGGTTCCCGTAATAGGAAGGTCGTGGCCCGCTGTTGGGTCGCGAGTCCGAGGAGGTCTGTGAGATGCCCCGTGTGGTTCATTTCGAGCTGCCGGCCGACGAGCCGGCGCGCGCGGTCACCTTCTACGAGCGCGTCTTCGGCTGGACGTTCAAGCGGTGGGATGGCCCGATGGAGTACTGGATGGTGACGACGGGGCCGGGCGAGCAGCCCGGCATCGACGGCGGCTTGATGAAGCGAGAGAAGGCCGGCGCTCCACCGGTCAATGTCATCGACGTGGCCTCGCTCGACGAGACGGTCGCGGCCATCGGACGTGCCGGCGGCCGCGTCGTCGTGCCAAAGATGCCAGTGCCAGGCGTCGGCTGGGTGGCGTACTTCCTGGACACCGAGCAGAACATGGTCGGCCTCATGCAGCCGGATCCTGCCGCCGCCTAACGGGCTCAGTTGTGTCGCACCTCGCGTCCGGGTTAGCCTACACGATACGTCCAGTGAGCCGACGCGTCGTGCACCCAAGCACCGATTCTCCTGTCGGGCCGTGGCCGGCAGCGTTTCCGGCCACCCGCATCTCCGTCCTCGAGCGGATGCGCAGCCCGAGCCATGAGGTCCGGCAGGAGGGGTTCGATGCGCTCGTGCGGTCGTACTGGAAGCCTATCTACAAGTACCTGCGCGTGAAGTGGCAGTTACGGGAGCCGGAGGCGGAAGACCTCACGCAGTCGTTCCTCCTGGCCGCCCTCGACAAGGCGTACCTGGACGCCTTCGATCCAGCACGCGCCAGGTTCCGGACCTTTCTCCGTGTCTGCGTGGATCGCTTCGTCATGAACGAGCGAGCCTCGGCGCGCGCGGTCCGGCGGGGCGGACGTCTCCGCTTCGTGACGCTGGAGTTCGCGACCGCCGAGGGGGAGCTTCGCGAGCGGGACGTCCCCGATGCGACGGACCTCGAGGAGTACTTCCATCGGGAGTTCGTCCGCGACCTCTTTGCACGGACCATTCAGCAGGTGCGTGAGGAGTGCACGGTGACCGGACGCGCGGTGCATTTCAGACTCTTCGAGCGCTACGACCTTGCTCCCGAGCAGCGGACGACGTACGCGAGCCTGGCGGCGAGCGAGGGGCTCACCGTACATCAAGTCACGAACTATCTGGCTGCCGTGCGACGCCTCTTTCGCACGCACGCGTTGGAGCAGCTGCGCGTGGCAACGGTCTCCGACGCTGAGTTCCGTGCGGAGACACGGGAGCTGTTTGGTCTCGAGCTGCCATGACCTGGCTTGCCGACAGCACCGTCAAGCATCTCCAGCGTGTCGCAAGCTGGCCCGACTTCTCGGGCACGCGCTACTCGATCGTCGAAGAGCTGGGCCGCGGCGGCATGGGAACGGTGTACCGCGCCGTCGACGAGCCGTTGCAACGCGAGGTGGCCGTCAAGGTGATGAACGCGCCGGCCGGCCACGCGTCGTTCGCTGCGCGACTGCAGGCTGAGGCGCGTGTGCTGGCGTCGCTCGAGCATCCAGGGATCGTGCCCATTCACGACGTCGGAACGCTCAGCGACGGCCGCGCCTTCTACGTCATGAAGCGCGTGAGCGGCCGGACGCTCGACCAGCTTGATCTCGCGGCCATGACGCTCAGCGACCGCTTGGGGCTGTTCGAGCGCATCCTTCATCCGCTCGCGTTCGCGCACGCCCGCGGGATCGTCCATCGCGATCTCAAACCGCAGAACATCATGGTCGGGAGCTACGGCGAGGTGCTCGTCCTGGACTGGGGGCTCGCGAAGGCGGCCGGTGCAGGGGGTGAAGGGCCCGTCGTGACAGCGAGCGACGCGCGGACTGCCGTCGCGCCAGGCACCACCGAGCACGGGACGGTCCTTGGCACGCCGGGATTCATGGCGCCCGAGCAAGCGCGTGCCGGCTTCATCGACGTGCGGGCGGATGTCTACGCCCTCGGCGTGATCCTCCACGTCATCTTGAGCCGGCGCGAGCCGCCCACCGGTGGAACGTCCAGCCCGTCGAAGCGACTGTCTAGCTTACGA
>JBOGIN010001190.1:0-4268 GCA_050742275.1 Vicinamibacteraceae bacterium | reverse complement strand
GCTGCATGCGACGCTGGCTACCCTGGTCTCGCGGACCGAGGCAGGAGACGCGGTGCTGCTCTCCACCTGCAATCGTTCCGAGGTCTACGCCACGTGCGCCGAGCCGGATCGTGCCGCGGCCGCCATTGCGGACGTGCTCTGTCGCGCGCAGGGTGTGCCCCTGGACGCCGTGCGCGCGCACCTCTACACGCGGATCGACGCGGACGCGGCACGGCATCTGTTTCGTGTGGCGGCGGGCCTCGACTCGCTCGTCATTGGCGAGCCGGAGATCCTCGGCCAGGTGAAGGAAGCGTACCGCATCGCCAGCGAGGCGCAAGGGACGGGCGCCATCATCAATCGCCTGTTTCACGGCACGTTTGGCGTCGGCAAGCGCGTGCGATCCGAGACGGCGCTTGCCGAGGGTGCGGTGTCGGTGAGCTACGCGGCGCTGACGCTGGCAAAGAAGATCTTTGGCGGCCTCGGGGGTCTGCGGGTGCTCGTGATCGGCTCCGGTGAGATGGCACGGCTCGCGGCACAGCACTTCCAAGGCCAGAAGGTCGCCGAGCTGCGTATTGCCACACGCAACGAGGATCGGGCGGCGGCGCTCGTCGCCGACGTGGGCGGCGACGCGATTCCCTGGTCGACGCGCGAGCGCGTGCTTGCCGAGAGCGACGTCGTCATCTCCGCGACCGGCGGTGCGGACGTCGTTGTGACGCGGGAGGCGATCGCCGCCGCGACCGCGGCGCGTCGCGGGCGGCCCCTCTTTCTGCTCGACATGGCGGTGCCGCGCGACATCGAGCCCTCGTCTGGCGATCTCGAGCAGGTGTTTCTGTACAACCTCGACGATCTCCGTGGCGTCGTGCAGGAAAATCTCGACCGCCGGGCGGGCGAGATCGCTGCCGCTGAAGCAATCGTGCAGGATGAGGTCGAGGCGTTCATCGCCTGGATGCGGGCGCGCCATGCCGTGCCCACGGTCGTGGCGCTGCGTCAACGCTTCGAGCAGATTCGGCAGTCGGAGCTCGAACGGCTCGCCTCCCGATTCTCCAGCCTCCCCCCGGACGCGCGGACGCGTGTGGACGAGGTCACGCGACTCATCGTCGAGAAGCTGCTGCTGACGCCAACGGCGCAGCTCAAAGCCATCGACGACCGCGAAACGATGCGCGCGTACTCGGCTGCCCTGCGCCGGCTGTTCGATCTCGACGAGGAAGACGAGGTGCAGGGGGTCGAGGCGGAGGGGCAGGTTCGGACTGAAACCTAGGAATCAGGATTCAGGATTCGGGATTCAGGATTCGGCAATTCACAGCGGAGGGGTAACATCGAGTGCCAGGGTTCGGAGCTTCGAATGCTTAAGAGCCGACACGGTCTCGATCCCGCTGATCAGCTTGGGAACGTCTCGAAGCTCCAAACCGTGACATCCGACGTGGCCACCATCATCCGAGGCCGCCCGTGTCCTGAATCCCGAATCCTGAATCCTGATCATGCTTCGAATCGGCACACGCGGTAGCCAGCTCGCGCTCTGGCAGGCGCGCGCGGTTGCCGCGCAGCTCGAAGCCACGGCGCACGCGCGGTGCGAGCTGGTCACCATCCGCACCGGAGGCGATCGACTCGCCGACGCCGCACTGGGAGAGGTGGGCGGCAAGCGGCTGTTCGTCAAAGAGCTCGAGGACGCCCTCCTCTCGGGCACGATCGATCTCGCCGTGCACAGCGCGAAGGACATGTCGGCAACCCTGCCCGACGGCCTTGTCCTTGCGGCCGTGCTGCCGCGTGACGATCCCCGAGATGCGCTGATCTTACCCGCGGCGCGCACGCCGCCTCCGGCAGACGCCCCGCTGGGCACGCTGCTCGGCTCGACGCCGAGGATCGGGACGAGCAGCGTCCGTCGCGTCGCACAACTCCATCGCGTGTTCCCGCAGGCGACCTTTGGCCCGATCCGTGGCAACGTCGACACACGCCTGCGCAAGCTGGACGCAGGCCAGTTCGATGCGATCGTGCTGGCGGCGGCCGGCCTGCGGCGGCTCGGCTTCGACGCTCGGATCAGCGCGCTCATCCCGTCGGATGTCTCAGTGCCGGCGCCGGGGCAAGGCACCATCGCCGTCCAGGCAGTCGCGAGCCGCGACGACCTGCGCGCACTGGTGGCAGGGATCAACGATGCGGACGCCTGGGTCACGCTCGAAGCGGAACACGCCCTGGTGGCCGCGCTCGGAGGGGGCTGCCAGATTCCGCTGGGCGCCCTCGCGAGCATCGTGGACGGCGAGACGCTCGAGCTGTCGGCGGTGGTGACGTCACTCGACGACGAACATGAGGTTCGTGCCGTCGCGTTTGGCGGCCGACACGATGCGGCAGCCCTGGGGGAGCGCGTCGCCCAAGAGTTACGCGATGGCGGCGCCGGCGCCATTCTCGACGGCGTTCGCGACCTGCAGGCCCCCGTGAAGGGCCTCCAGCCATGAAATGGGGGCTGTCCCCATTTCTTTTGCACTAAGATCCGCCCATGCGCCCCGTCTACATCATCGGCGCCGGGCCCGGCGACCCCACGCTCATCACCCTGCGAGGCCACCGTCTCCTGACAGAGGCCGACGTCGTCGTGCACGACCACCTGGTCCACCCGCGCCTGCTGCGGTCAGGGCCGCCCGATGCCGAGTACATCGATGTGGGAGAGGCTGCGCCGCGCGAGGTCGCACAGGACGCCATTTGCCTGCTCCTGGTCGAGAAGGCGCGCGAGGGGAAGCTGGTCGTGCGTCTCAAGTGGGGCGACCCCTTCGTCTTCGATAGCGGCGGCAAGGAAGCCCTGTTCCTTCACGAGAACGACATCCCATTCGAGGTTGTTCCGGGCGTGCCGCCGCTCGTTGCGCACGCGGCCTATGCGGGCATTCCACTCACCTATCCGGAGGCGGGGGATGCGCTGATCCTCGTGCGCGGGTACGAAGATGGGACCAACAGACCTCCGGGGATCGACTGGAACAGCCTGGTGCGGCTGGAGGGATCGATTGCCTGCTACGCCGGGCCGAGCCAGCTCGGGCCGATTGTGAAGGCGCTCCTCGACAACGGCTGCTCGTCCGACGAAGCAGCCGCGCTCGTGACCGACGGCACGCTGCCGCAGCAAGCCACCGTGCGGATGACGCTCGGCGATCTCGCGACGCGTATCGCGAGCACGCCGCCGACGCAGCCGGCGGTGTTGGTCGTGGGCCGCGTTGCGGCGTTGCGAGAACACCTGCGCTGGTTCGACGCTCGGCCGTTGTTCGGCCGGCGCATCGTGGTCACGCGCGCGCGCGAGCAGGCGGGGGAGCTCGTGGAGCGGCTCGAGGAGCTGGGCGCACAGGCAATCGAGGCGCCGACGATTCGCATCGAGCCAACGGCAGACAGCGCGCCGCTCGAACGGGCGTGCGCGGAGGCAAGCACGTATGACTGGATCGTGTTCACCAGCGTCAACGGCGTCGAACACTTCATGCGGCGCTTCCTCGGCAGCGGACGCGACATCCGGGCCCTCAAAGGGCCGAAGCTGTGCGCCGTCGGCCCTTCCACCGCCGATCGCCTCGCGCGCTACTTCCTGCGCGTCGAGGTCGTGCCGGCAGAGGACCGTTCCTCGGCCATCGTCCGTGCCATGGGCGGGCGCGACGCGCTCAACGGCCAGCGCGTGCTCGTGCCGCGCGCGAACATCGCCCGTGAGACCCTGCCGGACGAGCTGAAACAGGCAGGGGCGACGGTTGTCGAAGTGGCGGCGTATCGAACCGTCCGGGAGCCTCCATCACGACATGGCGACCCGGACATCTACAAAATGCTGCTCGAGAAACAAATCGACGTCGTCACCTTCACGAGCGCGTCGAGCGTGCGCCACTTCGTGGCGAACGTCGGCGAGGATCAAGCGGCCGATCTCCTCAGCCGGACCGCAGTTGCGTCGATTGGGCCGGTCACGGCGGAAGCCGCACAGCAGCTGGATATCAAGACCACAATCATGCCCGCGATCTACACCATCCCCGCGTTGGTGGATGCCATCGTCGACTGGACACGGAGCGAGGTGAAAGGATGAGGGTCGAGCGTCACCCAGCGAGCCTCAACCAATCGTGGCGACGGGATCGGCTGGCGCTTGGTCGTGCGCTTCCAGCTTGACGACCTTGCCCGACAGGACCTCGTGCTGCGCCGTTACAATAAGCTTGTGCTCGCCTGCCACACGCGGCACGCAGCCTTGAATCAGCTGACGAACGCGTAGCCCGGAGAGCACGACGAACTCGAAGGCATTTGGCAAACAGTCTCGATCAATCACGCTGTACCTTTCGCGGGCGCTTCAGCCCAGC
>JBOGIN010001189.1:0-4395 GCA_050742275.1 Vicinamibacteraceae bacterium | reverse complement strand
CCTGAGGCGAGAGCCCCGAGGCGTCCGCGGCCAGCAACAGCGAGAACATCCTGTCGCGCGGCTGCATCATCTCCCGCCAACTGCCACGCTCACCCGTCGTCTCGTACGGCTCGTAGAAGCGCGCGGACGAGTTGCCCATGATGCCGTCGACGAAGCCTTTGAGACCGCCGAACCGGATCCAGTCGTCGCCAGGCTCGAGCTCGTCGCCCTTCTGGCTCCGCTCGTACCACTCGTCGAGCCGTTGCCGTGCGTAGACGCGGACGGTGAGCTCACCCGAGGAGCGCAGCCACCGGAACACCTGGAGCGCGCCCGGCGACGTGTTGTCATGGATGGTCGTGACACCGAACGACCGCAGTTGCGCCAGCGCCGCGCGTGCCTCGTCCAGCCGCTGTTCCAGGGAGGGCGTCGGAACAACCCGGCGCACGCGCGCGGCCGCCTCGGGGCTGAGGCGGCCGGTCATCTGTCCCTTGGCATCGCACTCGACGCCGTCCCACGCGCAAGCGGCCTTGGCGAGCGCGAGCGCCCTCCCGTTCGCGAGATAGAGAGAGTCATCCCACTTCGACAACAACACCGGTGTCTCAGGGGTGATCTCGTCGATTGCGAACCGGTCCGGACGAAACCCTCCATCCCTCTCGGATCGTGGTCGGCCGCGCCCCACGGATCCGCGCTCCCAGACGTCGTACGCGCCCCAGTCGCCGTCGAGCAGCCATGCCCCCTTCGGCAGACGGTCCCGCGCCTCGCGCACCCGCGCGACGAGCCGCTTCTCGTCCGAGACGTCGAGCAGGTTCACCCCCAGCAGGAGCCGACCCGCACGATCGAAGTGCGTGTGACTGTCGATGAAGCCGGGGGCAATGAAGCGGCCATTCAAATGGAGGACCCGGGTCTTCGGGCCGCGATGGCGGAACACCTCTTCGCCGTCAACCGCCACGATCTTCTGGCCCTGGATGGCGATTGCCTCGGCCCACGGACGGTCGGCGTCACCGGTCCAGACGCGGGCGCCGAACAGGATGAGATCTGCGCGGGGCGGCTGCTGCCCGATGACCACGGCGGAGAACGCGATCGCAAGAGCCAGGAGACTTATCGCGATCCTCGGGAACCGACTCGCTCTCCGCGCTCTTGGCATCTGAGGGCCTCCAGGAATTGGCGTCGACCGCCGCCGTGCGTACAGTGCTGTAGAGTAGCTCAACGTCGCGCCGTTCATAGTATCGTATGCGCGGCTTCCGAGGATTCCGAGAGACCATGAGAGCCGCCGTCCTTCCTGCTCTTTTCCTGCTGGCGTCCTGTGCGTCGAGGTCTGACCGACCTCCAGTGCTACCCGCCGATCCGCCGCTCGGCGCGGTTCGCCCTGGCATCGAGGTGTTTGTTTCCGACCTGCCTCCCGCGCTCCACGGAAAGCGGGTCGGGCTCATCACCAACCACACGGGGATCGACCGGTCGAGAACGTCCGATATCGATCTCATCGCACGGCACGAAGAATTGAAGCTGGTGGCGCTCCTCGCACCGGAGCACGGCATTCGAGGCGACGCCGAGGCGGGGGCGCAGATCGTCGACGAGACCGATCCCAAGACGGGCATCCCGATCTACTCGCTCTACATGGCCGAAGACCAAGGGCCTACGCCGGAGATGCTGAAGGACGTGGACGCTCTGGTCTATGACCTTCAGGAGGTCGGCGGTCGCACGTGGACCTACGTCTCCACCATGGCGCTGTCGATGCAGGCCGCGGCCAAGAAGAAGATCCCGTTTGTCGTCCTCGACCGACCCAATCCCATCGGAGGAGAAATCGTCGAAGGCGCCTTGCTCGATCCCAGGTTCAAGTCGTTCGTTGGGATGTACCCCATCCCAGCGCGTCACGGGATGACGGTCGGCGAGCTGGCCACGCTGTTCAACGAGAAGCACGGCATCGGTGCGGATCTCATCGTCGTACGGGCCGCGAACTGGCGGCGCTCACGATGGTTCGACGAGACCGGGCTGCCTTGGGTCAACCCCTCGCCGAATCTTCGCTCGCTCGCCGCGTTGGAGAGCTATCCGGGATCCGTCTACTTCGAAGGCACCAACCTCACCGAGGGCCGAGGCACGGAGAGTCCCTTCGAGCAGATCGGGGCGTCCTGGCTGAACGCACCGAACGTGGTCGACGTGATGAACGAGATGCGCCTTCCAGGGATCCGCTTCGTAGCCACGACGATGCGCGTGGCACGCTCGGCTGCGAAGTTTCCGGGACAGACGATTTCCGCCATTCGCTTTGTCATCACCGACCGCCACGCGTACAGACCAGTGAGTACGTCGCTGCTGCTGATCGACGAGATCCGGAGGCAGCATCCGCGCGACTTCGCGTGGCGCCCGAGCATCGATCGCCTGACCGGCTCCGACAGGGTGAGGCATGACATTGAAGCCGGTCGACTCCCCTCGCTCCTCGAGGACTGGGACCGAGAGGCCGCAGAGTTCCTCGAGAACCGCAAACCCTTCCTGCTCTATCCCTGAGCTACACGGGGCGTCCATCATCATCGGTTCGATACGACTGCGAGCTGAACTTGTTCATGAAAGCAACGTACGTGTCAGTGGTCTGTTGAAGGATGGTGCAGCCATCCTGCCAGATGCCGTTTTCCGCTGTCCAGGGAGAGCCCGGTGGATCGCCCTGGTTCTGGTGAATGTTGTGCATCCCCAGCCCTGTCGCAAAAGGCTCGCCGTAGATGAGCACGGCGAGGTTGCCCGCCTGTGTGATCTGCACGAGCGGCTCGAGATCCTCGAGGGCTTGCTGCCCTGTGCCGCGCTTCCAAGCGGCAGCGGTGTCGTCTGGCGAGCATCCATTGCAGGTGGCGAGCATCCGGCTTCGCATGTAGTCGAGCGCGCCAGAGTCGGAACGGCTGGTCAACGGATGGTAACCAGGACCGAGCGAGATTGTCTCCTCGAGATCGTTGGGACCGAGTAACACGGTCCGCCACTCCATGCCGACGGACGATTGCTTCGAGTCGCCGTCGAGGGCGCACCTGTAATGGCCCGGGCGGGCAGCGACGATGAGATTGGCGTGATAGTAACGTCCGAAATCATCCGTGTCGTCACGAAAGTACCGATGGATCGTTCCAATCAAGACACCGTAACCATCGCGGAGTGGCACGAAAGACCTCCATGACTAAATCGCGTTGCGGCCCAAGGCCCCCGCTGGTGTATCTCCGATCTCGATCCAGCAACCCAAGTAACGTTCGTCTCCGCTGCGTGGGTTGATCGTCGCGGGCACGACGCCATCGGACGAGGTGATGACCACGTAACCGACGCCGCGCCGATCCAGCGGAACCCAGATGTCAGCGCTGTCGCCCAGACCGAGCGAGTGGCGCTCGCGCGTCGTGGCCGTCACAGCGGTCACGGTCACCGGTACCAATCGGGCGTTCATGACCAGCCTGGCGCGGCGGCTGCCCGGCCGCCAGACGGTGAGCGGCACGCTCGCACGGCCCTGCACCCAGAGCCCGGTCGACTCGAGCCATGCACGGTGGTCGTGCGCGAGAACCTGCGCCGCCCCATAGCGGTGCGCGCTGGCGACTTCGCGGCGCGGCTGGCGATCGTACATGCTCACGACGGCGAGCGGCGTCACGCTCACCGCCGGTGAGAGCCTTTCGAGCGCCGCGTCCCCAACGAAGCCAACATAGCTGACATCGATGGGCAGCTCGAATTCCGCATGCCAGCGCTCGCCAGGAGCGAGATCGACAGGCCAGCGCACGACCGACCCACCGAGCCGTCCGACGCGAAGCCCGAACTCTCCGCTCACCACGGCGCCTCTGGTCGCCGTGCTCCGCAGATCGACACGATACCGTCCTGCGGGCAGCGATAGGCGGGCGCCCAGCAGGCCGCGCTCGGGCAGCTGTCCCGGAGCCGGATGCACCGTGAGCGTGAAAAGCGATGGGACGTCGCGCGGTTGGACGAGGCGCATGGGATCGTAGCGGATGGCCCACGGCCGCGCCGTGCTATCGAAATCATCGAGCAGCGACACGTCGGTGCGCGAGCCGATCGCGGATGCAACAGTGCTGGCAGGACGACCCGCCACCAGCGGCACGAGCAGCGAGAGCAAGACGAGGGCGCCGCCCATAGCGGCGATCGCCACGAGCCGCGGGCGAGCCGCGAGGGCCGGCTGACCATCCGCACGCTTCAGGACCCAACCGACAGCGAGCGCCACAGCGACCCAACAGGCGGTCTTCGTCAACGCTTGCGCAACGCTCGATGCGATGAACGTAGGCAGGAGCGACGACAGCGGCCAGACCGAGGAGAGATAGTCGAGAAGCTGCGACGTGCCATCTCGGCCGGCGTTCAAGAGGAGCCCCTGCTGCGCGAGGCCCAAGGTCACGGCAATCGCCAGGCCGAGCCAGAGCAGCAGACGATGGACGGCGCGCCAGACAGGCTGGGCGGCCG
>JBOGIN010001188.1:0-2781 GCA_050742275.1 Vicinamibacteraceae bacterium | reverse complement strand
AGCCATGGTGGAAGTAGCCGAGCTCGTCCCCTTTCTTGAACGACGCTCGACACGGGATACGATTCGGTCCCCGGTACTGCAAGTGAAGCCGCTCGTCCAGGAAGTGCAACTGAATGCTCGCCACCAGGATCGCGGCGACGGGGACGAGCGTGAGCGGCGCGCCGCACGGCCGGAGGCGTGTTCGCACGACCGCACGCTCGTTCTTGCAGTAGAGCCGCTCGATGCGGCGGAGCGAGACGGGATTGACGTTCCAGGTATCGCCCGCGACGTAAATCACCTCCTGGACGAGGCAGTCCGCAGGCGCGTGGAAGCGATGATACATGTTCGATCGAAGTCGCAGCGTGACGTACACGCCATCGCGGTGCAACTCGACCAGCGTGGGATCCACCAGCAGCTCCTCCAACGTGTACGTCAGCCCCTTCGCTTGAATCAGCTCGGACCCCTTGACACGCCCCGCGGACACGACGACCGCATCACAAGGACTGATCAGGACGTCCTGCCTGGCGTCTATCGGCCTGACGCCCTCCTTCAGCTCTCGCACGAAGCAGTCGTGCACGCTGGTGAACCGGCTCTTCTTCGCTTCGTGCAACGCGAGATCGCCGCCGACGCGCTGCCACACGGCAATGGACAGGCGGCAGAGCAGCGGATGCTCGATTCGGCTGAACCAGCCCATGAACCGCGTCGCCAGCCGGCGCGGAATCCGGTTGGTCAGCAGGAAGTTGATGCGATCGTGCTGGGCAATCCGGTCGATCACAGATGGCATGTGTCCCACTGGGAGGATTTCACATGGTCACGACAGCCGTCCTGCTGGGCTCCGCAGTCGTTGCCCTGATCCTTCCGCGCGCCCGCGCGCGCCTCCTGCTCTCGCGGGCCAAGCATCCCTCTCCATCCGGCCATGCGCGCATCGCGAAGCGGCTCGCGAAGCTGGTCCCCTTCTACACGTTCGACGAAGAGCGGTTCTTCCGGTCCGATGACGCACCACCGCACGTCGCGGATCGCCGCCGCGCCGGGTTCATGCGGCTCGCCGAGCTGCTCCGCACGCGCGCGCCAGAGACCATCCGTCACACGGAAGCCATCGAGCCTGGCATCTCCGACCTCCAGTTCACCGGCGCCTACCGCGTTCCGTTCCAGTACAGTCGCTTCGTTCGGCAGCACCTCAAGGTCGGCGCGCTCGCGCAGGAGTCCGCTGGGGTTCTCGTGAAGGATCTCGACGGCAACCTCGCCTACGATCTGGCCGGCTCGTACGGCGTGAACGTGTTTGGCTACGACTTCTACAAGGAGTGCATCGACCGCGGCATCGATCGCGTGAGAGCGTTGGGTCCGCTGCTCGGAACGTATCATCCGATCATCGAAGAGAACATCCAGCGCCTCCGCACCATCTCTGGCTTGGACGAGGTGTCGTTTCACATGTCCGGCACGGAGGCGGTGATGCAAGCGGTGCGTCTTGCCCGCTATCACACGAAGCGCAGCCATCTGGTTCAGTTCTGTGGGGCGTATCACGGATGGTGGGACGGCGTGCAGCCCGGCGTCGGCAATCCGCGTCCTGTCGACGACGTGTACGTCCTCAAGGAGATGGACGAGCGAACGCTGCGTGTACTCGAGAGCCGGCGTGACATCGCCTGCGTCCTGGTGAACCCGCTGCAGGCGCTCCATCCGAACCGCAGCGCGCCAGGCGACGGCGCGCTGATCGGCAGCGCCACCTCGTCGAACGTCGATCGAGCGAGGTACGCCGCATGGTTGCGCCAACTGCGCGACGTCTGCACGGCGCGCGGTATCGTGCTGATCTTGGACGAGGTCTTCCTTGGGTTCCGTGTGGCGTACGGCGGTGCGCAGGAGTACTTCGGCGTGCGGGCCGACATGGTGACCTACGGCAAGACCGTCGGCGGAGGGCTTCCCATTGGCGTGCTCTGCGGGGCGCGGCGGCTCATGAAGCGGTTTCGCGACGATCGACCTGCCGACGTCTGCTTCGCGCGCGGCACGTTCAACGCGCATCCCTACGTGATGGGCGCCATGAACGAGATCCTGCGGCGAATCGACACGCCGGCGGTGCGCGACTCGTACGCGCGTGCCGACGAGACGTGGAACGCTCGTGCGGCGGCGCTGAACCTCGCGCTTGCCGAGCGGAAGCTGCCGGTGCGCGTGGCGAACCTCTGCTCGGTCTGGACCGTTCACTACACCGCGCCGTCGCGCTACAACTGGATGTTCCAGTATTACCTGCGCGCTCATGGTCTGGCGCTCAGCTGGGTGGGAAGCGGGCGGTTGATCTTCAGCCACAACTACTCGACGACGGATTTCGCGGCCGTCGTCGAGCGGTTCCTGGCTGCGGCGTCGGCGATGCACGAGGACGGCTGGTGGTGGCATCCGGCTGGCATCACCGACGCGGCGCTCGGACGGCGAGTCCTCTGGGAGATGGCTGCCGCGCGACTCCCGTGGCTCGCCGCGCTCAAGCCGTTCGCTGTGGAACGATGGGATCGAACAGCTCTCCCCGCAGCACCTGCAGCGGCGCCTTGTGATACAGCTCCAGGTCGTGAAACGGGTCTGTCAGGATCTTCGTGAACCAGACGATCCCCGTCTGAACGTCCCGGATGAAGAAGAGCAGGATGCTCCTGCCAACCAGGCCAGCGCCACCCAGGACGAGCCAGAGGATCGACAGGTTGTCCACGAAGGCACGCCAGTTGGTGTGCGCCTCGAAGACGCCGACGAGCGTCGGGTCGATCAAGAGCAGCACTGGGCAGCAGATCCAGATCGTCAGCAGGATGACCTTCCGGCGCAGGTTGTAGC
>JBOGIN010001187.1:0-3147 GCA_050742275.1 Vicinamibacteraceae bacterium | reverse complement strand
GCCTAAAGGCGGACCCCACGAATTTATTCACACGGTCTTTAGGCCCCGCGTCGCTTCAGGCGCTACGTGCGAGACGGCGCTGCCTTCTGATCGCTCCGCAATGTCGGCAGGGCGACCTTCAGCACGTCGTCGAGCGCGGCCACCGGCACGAACGTCATCTCGTCGCGCGCCTCCGCCGGCAGCTCCTCGAGATCCTGTCGGTTGTGATCCGGCAGGATGAGCGTTTTGATCCCTTGGCGCTTGGCGGCGAGCGCCTTTTCACGAATGCCGCCAACGGGCAGGACCAGTCCGGAGAGCGTGATCTCGCCAGTCATCGCCACGCTGTCGCGAATGGAAATGTTGGTAGCGGCCGAGACGATGGCCGTGGCCATGGTCACGCCCGCTGACGGTCCATCCTTCGGAATGGCCCCGGCCGGCACGTGCACGTGAATGTCGTGCTTACGAAGGAGATCCTCAGGAATCCCGAGGCTGGTGGCTGCCGCGCGCACATGGCTGAGCGCGGCCCGGGCAGACTCCTGCATGACTTCGCCGAGCTGACCGGTGAGCACGAGCTGACCGTTCCCGCCAGGCACGAGCGTCGCCTCGACGAACAACACGTCGCCGCCGGCCTCCGTCCAGGCGACACCGGTTGCGACGCCCGGTCTGGAGGTTCGGAACGCCGTCTCCGACCGAATCCGCGGCGGACCGAGATAGCCGGGGATGTCGTTGGCGTCCACGGTCCAGCGCTGCGGAGCGCTCGGCGGCGCGGCCTTGGGCTCGGCGTTCGCATCCCCCGCGTCGGCCGAGCGGGCGATGGTCGACTGTTGTGCGCCGCTCACAGGCGTCTCGCCCACGACCCGGGCCTCGATCCTGCCACCCCCTTCTGACATTGTCGGCGGGGTGGGGGTGGGTTGGACGCGCGCGCTCTCCGGCGATCGCTCTTGCTGGGGGAGCACACCGGCGATACGCGCCGCAATCTTTCGCGCAATAGTCCCGATCTGCCGCTCGAGGTTGCGCACGCCGGCTTCCCGCGTGTACTCGGAGATGATGCGCCGGAGCGCCGGCTCGGTGATCTCGACGCTTTCCTCGGCGAGCCCATGCTCCTGCACCTGTCGTGGGATGAGATATCGCTGTGCGATGTGAACCTTCTCGCCCTCCGTGTACCCGCTCAGCGTGATGACCTCCATCCGATCCTGCAGCGCAGGGTGCACCGGACCGAGCTGATTGGCGGTCGTGATGAAGAGCACGCGCGAGAGATCGAACGGGACCTCGAGATAGTGATCGCGAAAGGTGTTGTTCTGGGCGGGGTCGAGCACCTCGAGCAGCGCAGCGGCCGGGTCGCCCTGGAACCCGGCGGCGAGCTTGTCGATCTCGTCCAGCATGAACACCGGATTCGCCGATCCCGCCTGCCTGAGCGCCTGGATGATGCGGCCCGGCATCGAACCGATATAGGTTCGCCGATGGCCCCGGATCTCCGCTTCGTCACGCACGCCGCCGAGTGACATGCGCACGAACTTGCGGTTCATCGCACGCGCGATCGACTGGCCGAGCGACGTCTTGCCCACGCCGGGCGGGCCGACGAAGCAGAGAATCGGTCCCTTCAGATCGCCCTTGAGCTTTCGAACGGCCAGATACTCGACGATACGCTCCTTGACCTTCGCGAGGTCGTAGTGATCTTCGTCCAACACCCGCTGCGCGGCGACGGGGTCCAGCCGATCCTCGGTCGTGACCGACCAGGGCACGTCCAACACCCAGTCGATGTAGGTGCGGATCATCTGATAGTCCGGCGAGGCCGGCGGCATGCGCTCGAGCCGATCGATCTCGCGGCCAACCGAAGACGCCACGTGCTCCGGCAGCTTGGCGTCCTCGACGCGCTGGCGGAGGTCCTGCACCTCCTCGCCTTCGCTTTCACCCAGCTCCTCTCGAATCTTCTTCAGCTGCTGACGCAGGTAGTACTGCCGCTGTTGATCCGACATCTCCTGCTGCGCTTCGGACTCGATCTTGCCCTTGAGCGCGAGCAGCTCGACCTCCCGGCTGAGTGATTGCGTCACCGCGCGGACCTTGACGAGCAGGTCGTCCTCCTCGAGGAGGAGCTGCTTGTCCTCGGCTTTCATGTCGAGCATGGAGGCCAGGACGTAACAGAGGCGGAGCGGCTCCTCGATATTCTCGAGCAGCGGTCGCAGATCGGATGGAATACCCGTTGCGAGCGACAGCGCGCGCTCGGTGAGCTCGCGCAGGCGCCGGATGTACGCTTCGAGCTCGAGGGACGGCTCGACGGGTTCAGGGGCCTGCGTGATGCTCGCTCGCAGGTGGTTGTCCGCGGCGGCATAGCCGGTCACCCGCACGCGCGCCAGCCCCTCCACGAGAATCTGCAGGCCCGCTTGACTCCTGGCCATCTGGCGAATGACGCCGACGGTGGCGATCCCCCGCAGATCTTCTCCGCCAGGCTCCGCGGCGTCCCCCCGCTGGAGTGCGAGCAGGATCATGCGGTCGCCAGTGAGCGCACGATTGACGGCTTCGATCGATCGTGGACGGTTGACGACGAGCGGCTGGATGGTTAGCGGCAACACCACCGTGTTGGGCAACGGGAGCACCGGCAGCTCGGCTGGCAGCGTTGAATCGGTGGACCGAGTCGTCGTGTCGGACATGAATGAACGTAGAAGATTACCACCTGGGAACGGGGAAAAAGGCACCCTTTCCCCTCCAAGTTCTATCACATGCCCTGCGGCCGACGTGGAGGCCGGGCCGAGCCGCCGCATCCACCCGCCCGCCGGCGCTGCTACAATGCTCCCGGGCGATATGGCGATTCCCGAGCGTGAGTTCTTCCGCGAACGACCCGAGCAGCGATCGATGCCGCTCACCTGTCCCCGATGCCGGCATCGGGGAGACTACCAGGTCCGCTGGCTGAAACGCACTCGCAAGGACCGTTTGCCGGCAGGCGCGGACGAGCGCGATCGTGTGCTGTTCGCCAAACTCCGCGATTATCTCCTGCGCGTCGACGACGAGGTGGTGTGTGTCCGCTGCCGGCGGCGCTTCGAGATTCCGTCGCAGCAATCGCTCGTCTTCCTATGATTCAGCCAACAGCTCTCAGCCAGATCAGTACGTAGCGAGGGGCGTTTAGAGTGTGAGAAGAAATCACCGTCCGTCGTAGCACGGGGTCTTCAGACC
>JBOGIN010001186.1:0-22892 GCA_050742275.1 Vicinamibacteraceae bacterium | reverse complement strand
GAGGTGTTCTTGGATCTCTTCCGTCAGATCTCGATTGAGCCGCCAGCGAACGACCAGCTGCTTGATCCAGTTCATGACTTCACCGGCGACAGGACCAGCCGGATGCCTTCCAGCATGCGCTCGAAGCTCGAGACCTCACGATCCAAATGCTTGGCGCCTGCGGCTGTCAGCTCGTAGAGCCGCACTCGACGGCCACTCGCGGAGACGCCCCAATGCGCTTTCACCCAGCCGGCCTTCAGCATGCGTTGCAAGGCAGGATAGAGAGAGCCCTCCTCGACGCGGAGCAGGTCGTTGGACCGCTGCTTGATGTGTTGTACGAGCGCGTACCCGTGCAACCGCTGGTGCTTGAGGCTCTGGAGAATCATCATCTCCAACGCCCCAGGAAAGAGCTCCTTCTGCTTGTGCGGAGTCACTTGCGTAGGCCTGCCATTAATTGGTAAGGCCTAGACTAAAATAGTATCAGCGCCCTGTCAACTGTTGACTGGTTGCTGTGTCTACCAGCGCCGAGCGCAACGAGCGGGCGTCACCTCGCAGCGAGAAAGGCCTGTGCCTTCTCGATGGCGGGACGCTTGCAGCCATCGCCGCACAACGCGACGAGCTCTTCGTAGTACCCCGCGGCGCGCGTCTTGTCACCGGCACGCTCGGCAGCCATTGCCGCCCCCACCAGACTGTTGAAACGCTTTGGTGCGTCGGCCAACGACGCCTCGTACGCCTCGAGCGCTTCACGCGGTCGCGTCGCCTCGAGAAGCAGATCGCCCAGTTGCTCGCGCGCCGGCAGGAGCGCACCAGGCGTCACCGGGTGTTTGCCGACCGCTTCCTCCTTCTCCGCTGCCGCGGTGAGCAGACGCACGGCCTGCTCGGTGTTGCCATCGCCGAAGGCGACCCAGCCCGCCGCGGCAAGGCGGAGCGACGCGACCTGGCCCGCCCAATCGTACGGCCCCGGAGGTGGCGCCTTCGCGACCGCAGCCTCGATCCGGTCCAGCTCAGTCAACGCCCGGCGAGCCGTGGCGAGGTCACCGCTCCGCGCGGCGCCCACGGACGAAGCGAAATACGTGAGCCCACGCGCGTACGAGAAACGATCCCACGGCAGCGACACCGGAGGCACTTCGAGCGCGGCCGCCGCCTTCCAATCGCGCCGCTCGAGGGCATAACGTGCCGGCACGGCGAGCAGCGCGTACCCCGCCGCGAAGTTTGGCTCGTCGAAGCCGGACGCCGCCGAGACTTCCTCGAGCACCTCTCGGGCTTTCGAATCCTTCCCCTGCTGAAGGTAGGCGTATTCCAGGTAGTCGAGGGCATGTACGGCATCGAACGAGACCTTGCCGGGATGCCTCTTCGCGACAAGGCGTTTCGCCGTCGCAGCCGAGTCGAGGTTCGAGCGGATGCTTTCATCCCAGAGACCCAGCCGCGTGAAGATGTGGGTCGGCATGTGGAGGGCATGCGGTGACGAAGGGGCGACCTTCGCGTACGCCCGAGCGGCCGGCAATGCCAGGGAGGCGAGCTCTGGATAGTCGAACGCGTGAATCGTGTAGTGAAGAATGCCGGGATGGTCCGGGTGATCCGGAAGCAGCCGGTTCAGGATTTCAGCGGCCTGTTTCTGGCGCGCAAACGCCCTGTCGTGTGGAGGCGCTGTGCCGAGCAGCGCGAGCGCATGGAAGATCTGCGCCTCGTCATCCTGCGGGAAGTCCGCAGCCAGTGTGGTCATTACCGCGCGGTACGCGTCGGCCCGCGCGCCGTGGTCGAGCGTGTCGGTTCGAGCGTAGAACGTCCCGATGGCATCGATGTACCGTTGCTCTCGTGCGCTCCCGGCTTTCACGCGCGCGGCCCCGCGCGCGGCGGCTGTGCCTGATGCCAGCTCCTCGGGCGTTGGCGCTGCCCAGAGCGGATGGTAGTAGGTCATGGCCACCCCCCAGTGAGCCATGCCGCATTGAGGGTCGTTCTCCGCGATGGACCCGAACGCCTGGCGCGCTTCCTCGTACCCAAAGGAGTGCAGGAGCGCTGTCGCCTTGTCAAAGGCAGCCTGCGTCCCCGATGCGCAGGTCACCGGGAAATGCACACGTCCGAGCGACTCCCCTGCCGGATGACGATGGTCATGCCCGACCTGCGCCGCTGCCGGCCACGTAGTCAGACACCCAAGCAACGAAACGACGAGCGCATGTTGTCTCATGGCGAACCTCTCCCTCTCAAGTGAAAACGTCGAACGGGCTGTGATCGCACAGCCCCGGTCTGTTGCCGCGTCGTCGCTCTCCACCGCAGGGCAGTCTGGGATCACGACAAAACATGGCGGGAGCCGCCAGATGCTGGACGGCCTGTCTATGGCAGAGATTCGCCCTTTATGGAGAAACGTTGGAGAAACGCCCTTGTCTTGGTTGACACGGCAGCCTATGTAGAATACTTGTTATATAGATATCGACAGGCCAAAACGACGGTCTTGACCGTGAAGCTGACCTACCCGACCACGCTTGTGCTGCACGCGCTCTCGCGCCGCTATCACTATGGCTTCGACATCATGGATGCGACCGCCCTGCCGAGCGGCACGGTGTACCCCATACTGCGGCGACTCGATCGCGAGGGCCTCGTCCGCTCCCGCTGGGAGGACGAGGCGGAGGCGCGCCGGGAGCAGCGCCCCTCGCGCAGGTACTACGAGCTAACCGCCGCCGGAGAGCGCACGGTCGCCGACGCCTTGAACCGCTACCGTGCTCTGCAGGACATCGTCCCGCGCACCCTTCCCAGGGTCAGACCTGCGCGACGAGGGATCACGTCATGAGCGCGCAACCGACGGCAACGACACTCCGATTCTGTCTGTTCTTCATCCGCCTCGTCAGCGTGGTTGTTCCCTCGAGCCTGCGCAGGAACTGGCACCAGGAGTGGGCCTCCGAGCTACACCATCGATGGCAATGGACGACGCGGTCGGACGAGCCGAGCACACGAGCTCGTTTCGATCTGTTGCGGCGATCGGCTGGGTCGGTGGTCGACGCTATGTGGTTGCGCGTCCAAACAGCCTTCGATTGGAACGTCACACAGGAGCTAAGGCATGCGTGCCGGTCCCTCTGGCGGGCGCCTGGGCTCACGGTCGTCGCCTCGACCGTGCTCGCCCTTGGCATCGGCGCGAGCGTGACCGTCTTCGCCGTCGTCGACGTGCTGTTGCTTCGACCGCTCCCCTACCGCGAGCCTGCGCAAGTCGTGACAATCTGGCAGCAACGAGTGGATGCCGACAACGTCATCGGAGACGTTGCGGCAGCGAACTTCTTCGACTGGCGTGAGCAGGCCAAAAGCTTTGACGTGATGGCGGCGGCCGATCCCTACGCGTTCGACTACATGGTCGGATCCGAGCCACGGACGCTTCTTGCGGTGCTCGTCAGCGAAGGCTTCTTTCGCGCCCTTGGTGTAGAGCCGTTGCTTGGACGCACCTTCCGGCCCGAAGAACATCAGGATGGACAGGACAACGTCGTGTTGCTCTCGTACGGGGGCTGGCAGCGGTACTTCGGCGGCGACCGAGGTCTCGTCGGTCGCACCGTCATCCTGGACAACGAACCGCGTACGGTTGTGGGCATCCTCCCGCCGGATTTTCAGCCGCGGCTGCTGCAAACGACTCGGGAGCGCGAGGTGTGGGCCCCGAGCGCGATCCGCCCCTCCATGCGCCGCGAACGAGGCAGCGCGTACTGGAATGTCGTTGCAAGGCTGCGGCACGGTGTCTCGGTAGAGCACGCGCAGCAGGAGATGGATGCCATCTCCGGGCGGCTGGCCGCGGAGCATCCTCGGACCAATCGCGGTGTAGTCGCGAGACTCGTTCCGTTGCGCGATCATCTTGCCGGGTCGGTTCGTCCCGTGTTGTTGGTGCTCGTTTCCGCCGTTGGCCTCGTGCTGTTGATGGCGTGCGCGAACGTCGCCAACATGCTGCTCGCGCGCGGCGCGGAGCGTCAGCGCGATCTTGCCGTTCGGAGCGCCCTTGGCGCAGACCGCCGCCGCCTCGTCGGACTGCTCATGGTGGAGCACGGGCTCCTCGCACTCCTCGGGTGTGGTGCCGGCCTTGCCCTGGCATATTGGGGCACTCGCGTCGTCGTTGCATCGAGCCCGGGCGGACTACCGAGAATTGAGGACGTGGGTCTCGACGGCCGCGTCCTCTTGTTCGCGCTGGTGGTTGCTGCGTCGACGGCCCTGTTCTTTGGTCTTGCGCCTGCCACGACATTCTCGCGCACCGACGCTGGCCGGCTGAAGGATCCCGGCCGCTCTGTCGGCTCAGGCGTTTCTCGAAAGCTCCGATCAGCGCTCGTCGTCGCTGAGGTCGGCATTGCCATGGTGCTGCTCGTGGGCGCCGGTCTCCTGCTGCGCAGCTTTGCCAACGTGCTTGGTCAAGATCCAGGCTTCACGTCGACCAACGTGCTCGCCGTGCAGGTGTTCACATATGGTGAGCGGTATAGCACGCCCGAGCAGCAGGCGGTCTTCTACGACCAGGCGCTGGAGCGGATTCGAGAGCGTCCAGGAATACGCGATGTTGGGCTCGTATCAGCGATGCCATTCGCCGAGGCAAACATCAACATCGAAAGTGGATTCTGGATTCAGGGACAACCCAAGCCATCGGCCGACGAGATGCTCAGCGCATTTACGACCGTTACGACGGCCGAGTATTTCCGCGTGATGAACATCCCACTGATGCGCGGCCGGGTGTTCAGCAACGAAGATCGTATGGGTACGCCAGGTGTGGCGCTCGTCAACGAGACAGTGGCGAGGAGATATTGGCCCGGTGAGGATCCGGTCGGGCGGCATGTCACTGTCAACTGGCAAGGTGATCCGAGAGAGGTGCAGATCGTCGGGGTCGTCGGTCACGTGCGACACGAAGGACCAGAGAGTCAGCCGCGCCCAGAGGTGTTCTTTTCCACACGCGCAGTTGCCGTTCGGGTCAATGACATTCGTCGCACACACTGTCGGCGATCCAGCGGCGCACATCGACGCCATGAGACAGCAGATTTGGGCGATCGATCCGACGCTGGCAGTCTACGACGCGGCCACGCTCGACCAGGTCACGTCAGCGTGGCTGGCCCCGAGGCGATTCAGCATGCTCGTGATGGGTGCGTTCGCCATCATGGCGTTCGTGATTGCGGCCATCGGTGTCTACGGTGTCATCAGCTACTCGATGGCGAGACGGACCAGGGAGATCGGCCTACGTATGGCAATCGGCGCACAAGCGGCCGACATTCGCCGGCTCGTGCTCATCGAGGGCGCTGCCCTCGCTGCGCTTGGCATCGGCGCCGGCCTCGCCGGTGCGCTCGCGCTCACCCGCTTCCTCCGCGCTCTTCTCTTTGGCGTCACGCCGAGCGACCCGCTGACGCTCCTGACGGTCTCCGTCCTCCTCTTCATCGTGGCGCTCGCGGCAGGCTACGTGCCGGCCCGCCGGGCGACACGTATTGATCCGCTCGTCGCGCTACGTCAAGAGTGAACCGCTGAGTGTGTAGCGCGCGGCCTTCAGGCCGCGCGTCGCGGGGCCTAAAGGCCCCGCGCTACGTACAACATAGGTGAATTCCCCATCAACAAACGGCAGCCACCTCGTAGGCAAGGTTGCTGCCGAGCCAGCGCTCCGCCTCGTCCTGCGAGATCCCCTTGCGGCGGGCGTAGGCCTGGATCTGATCCACGCCAAGCCGGCCGACCATGAAGTAGCGCGCCGACGGATGCGCGAAGTACAAGCCATTTACGCTCGCTGCCGGCCAGACCGCGTACGTCTCGGTGAGGCCCATGTCATGGGCTTCGGCGTCGAGCAGCGCAAAGAGCGTCTGCTTCTCGCTGTGGTCAGGGCACGCGGGATAGCCAAAGGCCGGCCGGATGCCCCGGTACTTCTCAGCGACCAGCTCGTCGGGGGTAAGCTCCTCGCCGCGGCCGTAGCCCCAATCGCACCGCGCGCGCGCATGCAGATACTCCGCGAACGCTTCGGCGAGACGATCGGCGAGCAGCTTCACCATGATGGCGTTGTAGTCGTCGTGCTCCGCCTTGTACTGGTCGGCGAGCCGATCGGCCCCGATCCCCGCCGTCACGGCAAACGCGCCGAGATAGTCGCGGCCCTCGCCGTGGGGCGCGACGAAGTCCGCGAGGCTTCTGTTCGGCTTGTCGTCGTGCATGATGCTTTGCTGGCGGAGCATGTGGAACCGCGCGATCTCTCGAGCGCGCGCCTCGTCTTCGTAGAGGACGATGTCGTCGCCGTCACTGTTGGCGGGCCAGAACCCGTAGACGCCACGGGCCTGAAGGCGCTCGTGCCGGATGATGTCGTCGAGCAACGCCCTGCCCTGCTCGTAGACGCGGCGCGCCTCCGCGCCGTAGGTCGGATGGTCGAGGATCTGCGGGAATCGTCCCTTGAGCTCCCACGCCGTGAAGAAGAACGTCCAGTCGATGTACTTCGCAATCTCCTCGAGCGGCGCCTCGTCTACGCTTCGCAGACCGAGAAACGCCGGCACCGGCAGCTCTGCGTGCGACCACTTCAGCCGGAGGCGATTGGCGCACGCGGCCTCGTACGAGAGCAGCGGCTTGTCGGCGCGCGCCGCGTATTGATCGCGAAGACGCTGCTGGTCCATCCGCGCTTGCCCCATGAAGGTAGAGCGCCGCCGCTCGTCGAGCAGGCTGGACACCACGTTGACGGCGCGTGAGGCGTCCAGGACGTGCACCGTGGGTCCGCGCTCGTACGCCGGTGCAATCTTCACCGCCGTGTGCTGCGGGCTGGTCGTCGCACCTCCGATGAGCAGCGGCAGCGTAAAGCCCCGGCGCTCCATCTCGTCGGCGACGTGGACCATTTCGTCGAGCGACGGCGTGATGAGACCGCTCAACCCAATGATGTCCACCCCCTCGTCGACGGCGGTCTGCAGGATCTTTTCGGTGGGCACCATGACGCCCAGATCGATGATCTCGTAGCTGTTGCACGCGAGGACCACACCGACGATGTTCTTGCCGATGTCGTGCACGTCGCCCTTGACCGTCGCAAGGACGACCTTCCCCTGCGATCGAGCACCGCCGGTCGTCTGTTTCTCATGCTCCATGTACGGCTCGAGGTACGCAACCGCCTTCTTCATGGCGCGCGCGCTCTTGACGACCTGCGGGAGGAACATCTTGCCCGCACCAAAGAGATCGCCTACCACGCGCATGCCGTCCATCAGCGGCCCTTCGATAATCTCCAGGGGCCGCGCGTACTTCTGGCGCGCCTCTTCGACGTCTGCCTCGATGAAGTCGACGATGCCATGAACGAGCGCATGGGAGAGGCGCGCCTCCACCGAGCGCTCACGCCAGGTGAGGTCCTGCTCCTTGCGTGCGCCGGCGCCCTTGACCTGCTCCGCAAACGCCACCAGCCGCTCGGTGGCGTCGGGCCGTCGGTTGAACAGCACATCCTCCACCCGCTCGAGCAAGTCGGCGGGAATGTCCTCGTACACCATCAACTGTCCGGCGTTCACGATGCCCATGTCGAGGCCGGCACGAATGGCGTGATACAAGAACGCCGCGTGCATCGCCTGCCGCAGCACCTCGTTGCCGCGAAACGAGAAGGAGAGATTGCTGATGCCGCCGCTGACGAGGGCGCCGGGGCAGGCTTCCTTGATGAGCCGTGTGGCCTCGATATACGCGACGCCGTACTCGTTGTGCTCGTCGATGCCCGTGGCGACAGCGAGCACGTTGGGATCGAAGATGATGTCCGTGGGCTCGAAGCCCGCCTCCTCGATGAGCAGGCGATAAGCGCGTTGGCAAATCGCGACCTTCCGGTCGACGGTGTCGGCTTGTCCCTGCTCGTCGAACGCCATCACCACCACGCCGGCGCCGTACCGTCGGACCGTCTTCGCCCGGTGCAGGAACTCCGCCTCGCCATCCTTCAAGCTGATGGAATTGACAATGCCCTTGCCTTGCAGACATTTGAGCCCCGCTTCGAGCACCTCCCACTTCGAGCTGTCGACCACGAAGGGCAGCCGCGCGGCTTCGGGCTCCGTGGCGAGGAGATTCAGAAACGTCGTCATGCAGGCCGCCGAATCGAGCATCCCCTCGTCCATGTTGACGTCGAGCAGGTTGGCGCCGCCGCGCACCTGATCGAGCGCCACCTCCACGGCGGCGGTGAAGTCTCCCGCCTTGACGAGTCGCATGAACTTCGCCGACCCGGTGACATTGGTCCGCTCGCCGACCATGATGAAGTTGCTGTCGGGTCGGATGGTGAGCGGTTCGAGGCCGGAAAACTGCGGATAGCGTTCCGCCGGCGCCGGCGGAACACGCGGTGCGAGCCCGTCGACCGCGCGCGCGATGGCGCGGATGTGATCAGGAGTGGTCCCGCAACAGCCACCAGCGATGTTCATGAGGCCGCGCTCGGCGAACTCCCGGAGGAGCGCAGCCGTGTCGTCGGGCTGTTCGTCGTACTCGCCAAAGGCGTTCGGCAAGCCGGCGTTCGGATAACAGAACACCCAACAGGGGGCGATCGCGGCAAGATCGACGAGATACGGGCGCATCTCATGTGCGCCCAGCGCACAGTTCAGCCCCACGCTGAACGGCTGCGCATGGGCGATCGACGTCCAGAAGGCGTCAATCGTCTGGCCGGAGAGCGTTCGCCCGCTCCTGTCGGTAATCGTGACCGAAATCAGGAGCGGAAGGTCGACGCGCTTCTCTTCCAGCACCTCCTCGATCGCGACGATTGCCGCCTTGGCGTTGAGCGTATCGAAGATTGTCTCGACGAGGAGAAGATCGACGCCACCATCGATCAGGCCCCGGACCTGCTCGGCGTACGCGTCGCGCAAGGCGTCGAACGTGATGGCGCGATACGCCGGGTTGTTCACGTCGGGTGACAGCGACAGGGTGCGATTGGTGGGGCCGATGGCCCCCGCCACGAAGCGTGGCTGGTGGGGCGTTCGTGCGCTGAGCTCGTCGGCCGCCACGCGGGCAAGACGGGCTGCCGTGACGTTCAGCTCGTAGACCAGCGCTTCCAGGCCGTAGTCCGCCTGGGCGACGGCAGTGCTGTTGAACGTATTGGTCTCGGCGATGTCGGCGCCCGCGGCGAAGTACTCGCGGTGGATGTCGGTGATCACATCCGGCCGTGTCAGCACGAGCAGATCGTTATCGCCCTTGAGATCGCGAGGATGCGAGGCGAAGCGCTCCCCACGAAAGTCAGCCTCTGTCAACCGGCGCCGTTGGATCATCGTGCCCATGGCGCCGTCCAGCACCAGGATGCGCTGTCGGAGGAGCGCGTCCAACGCCGCCCGTGTGTCCCTGTTCGCTGTCATAGTGATTTCTTCCTACCGCTCGCGATGAGCACGGTGAACGGATCGCCCTTGAGGCGCGCCCCGACCTGAAGACGTGTGTCGACGAGGCCAGCAGCCGTGAGCAGCCGGCGCAAGGCATCATCGCGGAATCCCAGCCACCGATCGCCCAAGCGCTCCTTCACCCATGTCTGATCGTGCCCGCGCAGCTCGAGCAGCAAGACGCAGCCGCCCGGCTTGAGGATCCGATGCGCTTCGCGCAGCGCCCGCGCCGGCTCCGCCGCGTGGTGCAGCGCCTGCGACAGCAGGACGACATCCACCTCGCCATCGCCAACGGGAACCCGCTCGATCTCCCCCTGCCGCCACGTGACGTTGCGCACGCCGCGCTTGCGAGCCAGCGCCCGCGCGCGCTGCAGGACGGTCTGGGATCGATCGACGGCAATGACGCGCTTGGCCCAGCGCGCGGTCTCCACCGTGAGGTAGCCTTCGCCGCAGCCGAGATCTGCCACGACCAGCGCCGGCAGCAGGTGGCCGAGCGCACGCGCCCACGCCGCCCAGCTCCGCCCCGGGACCAACTGGCCAGCGTCGCCGCCGTGGGTCTTGAACTCCTCCTTCCGGAGGCGCAGCACTTCCCGCAGCCGCGCCTCGTCCGCCTGGGCCGTATCGTCACCTGTCGCCGATTCGAGCTCGACGCGCAGCGCCTCGCGCAGCCCGGCCGGCTCCGCACCGTTGGCCGTGGTGAGCCCGTAGTAGGCAAAGCCCCCCGTCCGCTGCTCTTCCACCAGCCCGCTGTCCCTCAGGAGCCGGAGGTGGCGAGAGACGCCCGATTGGGCGATGCCGACGATGGCAGTGAGCTCCTTGACGTTCAGCGTTTCCTTGGCCAGCAGCCGCAGGAGCCGCAGCCGTTGCTCATCGCCGAGCACGCGGCAGAGCGCCGCGAGCGATTTCATATCTACGAATCTACATGCATTGATGCATGGATGCAAGGCGGGGCGGTCAGAGGCGCTCGCTCAGGCGGCCGTATCCGGCGCGGCTGACCGGCAGGCGGGCGCCGTCCTTGAGAATGACCGCGCGGCTGTCCTTGGCGTAGAGCTCCACCTTCGTGACGCGGTCGAGGTTGACGAGATAGGAGCGGTGGATGCGGACGAAGCGCCGCGGGTCGAGCGACGCTTCGAGGTCGGCCAGCGTCTGCTCTTTGAGGTAATTGCGGCCGTGGGCGCGCAGCAGGACGTAATCATCTTGCGCTTGCGCGAAGTCGAGGGCGTCGATCGAGAGGATGTGCACATGCCCCCCGTCGCGAATGAGCAGGCGATCCTTCTGGCGGCGCTGTACTTCATCCATCAACGCGGGAGGCGTCTGCCCGGCGCCCTGGGCAATGCGCGCTCGGGCATGCGCCAGCGCCTCGCACAAGCGCTCCTGACTGAACGGCTTGAGCAAGTAGTCGACCGCGTGCGCCTCGAACGCTCGTAGAGCGTATTCATCATGCGCCGTCGCGAATATGACGGGGATTCGAGGGCCGATGAGCTGGAGCACTTCGAAGCCATCGAGCTTCGGCATCTGAATGTCGAGAATGACGAGGTCCGCCGGCTGTTCGGCCACGGCCTTCACCGCTTCGAACCCATTGGCGCACTCGGCGACCAGCGTCGCGTCGGGACAGGCGGCGAGATACTCTCTCAGCACCTGACGTGCGAGCTCCTCGTCATCCACGATCACGACGCGCATCCCATTATCGCTCACGGCTCTTGTTCCCCGAATCCCGCATCCCGAATCCTGACTCCCGAATCCTGATCCTTCCACGGCAACTCCAACGTCACGCAGAATTGCCCGTGGCTGTTGTGGACTGAAAGGATCCCATCACGCCCGTAGCGCATGCGGAGACGTGCGCGCACGTTCGACAGGCCGACACCGCTGCCCTTCGCTTGTCGCGAATCCGTGTCGTACGGATTCTCGATTGCAAGCTGCAGCCGCTCGTCGTCACGCTTGGTGCGAATCGTGAGCGTGCCGCCGTCGATGAGCGTTGCAATGCCATGCTTGATGGCGTTCTCGACCAGCGGTTGCAACAAGAGTGGCGGGACGCTGCACACCTTGGTCTCCTCCTCGTAATCGCGCCGAACCGTCAGCCGCTGACCGAAGCGAATTTGTTCGATGCCGAGGTACTGCTCGATCATCTCGAGCTCGCTGGCGAGCGGGATCTCCTCCATCGCGCCGTGCTTGAGCCCATGGCGTAGGAAATCTCCGAGGCGCAGGCACATCGCCCGCGCCCCTTGTGGGTCGACCGTCGTCAGTGCGCTGATGGAGTGCAAGCTGTTGAAGATGAAATGCGGGTTGATCTGCGCGCGCAGCGCCTTCAGCTCTGCCTCGCGCGCCAGCACGGCCTGGCGCAGCGCATTGCGCTCCGCAGCACGAGACTCTTCCGCCGCGATGTACACGTAATGGCCGGCCGCGGCGAGCAGGTACAACGTCACGCCGGACAGGAAGAGCGACGCCCGCACGTCCGCTGGTGGGATCGCGCTTGCGAGCGCGCCGCACCAGGCCACCGCGACGCCGACCCAGAGGGCGGACGCTGCCAGCGCCGCCAGCGCCTGGACACTCAAGCTGTCTGCGATCTGTCCCGTGCGCAGTGGTTGCGCCCGACAGATGTACCAGCTTGCCGCGCACACGCCTCCGTAGAAGAGAAGGAGCGGAATGGAAACCGCCAGCGCGATCGTCCAGGAGAAGCCGGGTTGGTGGACGAGCAGGACGGCGCGGAACAGCCCCAGCGCAAGCCACGCGCCGAAGTAAATGACAATCCGTCGCGGTGTCGCGAACAGCGGAGGCACGGTGAATAGGCGTCAGGGATCAGGGATCAGGGAACAGCAGGTGTCAGGCCTGATCCCTCCTGACGCCTGACCCCTGACCCCTGACGCCTGATCATTGGCTCTTGCGCTCCATCCGCTCGAACGCTCGCTGCCGCAGAGCGTCACGATGCTGGCGTTTCTGGCGCCACCACGAGTCCTGGCTCGTCACGTTGACACCACCCAACAGGGCCGTGCCGCGGATGATCAGCCTGGGCCCGCCGGTCTCCTGTGGCACGCCTTCCTCGGGCGTGACCCGTTCGGTGTCGATCTCGAACCCCCCAAGAATGGCGACGCCGTGGCTGACCACCGTCCATGTCTCGGGAACCAAGATCGTGATGCCGCCAAAGCAGGCGAAGACGTTCAGCTCCGCCTCGCCGTCGATCTGTGCGGGCTGGAAGTCGAGGTCGCAGCCGCCAAAGATGGCCATGACGTCGCCGCTCCGGAATCGGGGCGACGCAACCGTCCGCTCCGCGTTACCGAACACGGCCACGAAGCTCAAATCTTCGCCTCGCTCCGGTCCCGTCTGCGGCAGGGCCTCTTGCGCCAAGGTCCGCCGTCGGCCGCGCCACAGGAGGGTTCCGCCGGCCACGATCAAGAGGACCGGGGCTGCCTTGAAGAGCTCGTGCCCAAACAGGCCGACCTTGAGATCGAGGAGCAGCAGGGAGACCGCGATCCAGCAGAGCCCGGCAATGACCTGGCTACGCTCTCGCGACAGCAACTTCAAGGCGCCGACGATGCCGAAGACGGCAGGCCAGTACGCCCAGATGCGCGCGGGCTGGATGACGCCGGTGACGGCCAGGAGCCACAACAGGCCCGCGACCACGAGAACCGCGCCGAGCACGGTCTGGGGCGCCCTGCAGCGCCGCCGCGATCTCATTTCTTCTCGCTCCTCCTCTACCAGATGAAGCGGGCGAGCTCGGCGACGGTCTCGACGAGACGCGCCACCAAGAGGGTCGCGAGCTCCCGAAGGCCGCCGCGGCCGAGCGCTTCGACCAGCGCAAGGGGCTGCGTGAGCGCCGTCCACAGTAACACGGCGGTGACGCTCGCCAGCACGATCGCGAGGCAGCCCAGCAGCGTCACCAGCCGACTGCGTTCGACGGGCGGCGTAGGGTCGTGATCCGGCGTGGCCATCGTCGGTAGTGTACGCGCCAACACACCATCCATCCAGGCAGGATAGCCATCTGAACGTGTCCCTGGACGCCCTTTCCGGTGAACGGCGGTGGCTCATCGGCGAACGGCGCGGATCAGGAAACAGGAAACGGGAAACAGGAAACGGGAAGCGCTAGTCGGGATCTCTGAAATGTGCTACAGTGTGCGTCATGAAGAATGACAAGCGTGCTCGTGAGGCTCGTGCGACACGCGGCTCCTATTCCTCCCGGCGCAGCCGCCCGGCTCGTGGCGTCCTCATAGCACGCGAATCTTCCAGAACGGTAGGCGTGCGGGAGTTGCGGCAGAATCTGTCGATCTATCTCGATCGCGTGAAGCTGGGGGAGGCGCTCACCGTCACCGAGCATGGGCAGGAAGTCGCGATTCTCCGGCCGATGCCGCCCGATGATGCGACTCCCCTGGAGCGGCTCGTGGCTGAGGGGCAGGCGAGGCCTCCGAGACGACCGTTTCGGGAGGTGCTGCCGCAAATTCGCCGTGTCACGCTCGATCGACCGAGCGAAGAGATACTCGACGAGCTGCGCGAAGAGCGACTGCGGTGAGGTCGGCGTACTTCGATGCGTCCGCGGTGATCAAGCTCTGTGCGCATGAGCCCGAATCCCTCGCGCTCGTAGACTATCTCCAGGAGCTCGTAGAGGTTTCGACCTGTACGCTCACCATCACGGAAGCCGGGCGCGCGCTGAGAGGTCGTCCCGTCAGCTGCGAAGAGATCGACGCAGCGCTGGATGGCTTCCACTTGATCGCAGTCCATTCGTTCCGTCTGCACGAAGCGGCGATGCTCGATCCACCGTCGCTTCGCTCGCTCGATGCCATTCACCTCGCTTGTGCGTTCACCATTCGCGACGACGAGCTCGACTTCGTCACCTACGACCGGCGGCTCGCCGAGGCGGCGCGTGCACATGGGTTGAGGGTCGTCCAGCCGGGCATCGTAAACGAGTGAAGAGCCCTCAAGGTCCCCTTTTCACGCGAACGTTGTCGAAGGTGGCCGTGGCGAGCACGCCGTCCGCGTGGCTGGTCACGGCGAGACCAATGAAGACCGAGCTGGGCAGCGAGATCGTGACCGATCCCCGTCGCGTCCAGGTGATACCGTCACTGGAATAGTACCCGGTCAGCGTGTTCCCCGACCGCGTCACCCGCAGCCAGACTGGCAAGGGGACGTTGGGATCCGCGCCGGGTGGCGCGGTGGCTCCGCCATTGGTTCGCCGATACTTGAAGGAGATGCTGTCGCTCGGCAGAGCCATCATCATGGCGTGGCGCGAGTTGGCGGTGAGCGACGCCCTCACCATCACGCCAACCTTCGCCTTGGGGTGGACAGGCGTCAAGCTCGTCACGCGAGCGACGATCTCACCCTTCCCCGCCAGCGGCTGATACACGTAGTGGAACTCGTCTTTGGAGCCCCAGATGTCGGCACCGGAGCCATGGACGGTGATCGAGCCGTCCTCGTCGACAAAGGATCCCGCTGCCGCCACGCTGCCTATATCCCGCCCCTGCCAGATCTTGGCGCAGTCCGGCAGTAAAGTGGATGATGCTGTCGTCCACAGGCCCGCTGCATCGGTGACCGTGAGGTGCACGCGATAGAAGTACGTCTCATCTCCGCAGCCGAGCGGCGAGATGACCGTCGTCGTCGAGCAGCGCGAGTCGACCGGCTCCGCGTGGGCGTGATCGTTGTGGTGCAGCACGGTCTGCCACGCACAGCTCAATTGTTCGGGAGCATGCTCCGCGTCGCTGATCGCCGCTGTAAGATCGAAGACCGAGTCACCGGTCAACGGGTAGGTCGTTCCATCGGTGGGGCTCGTGATCATCACGCTGGGTGGTGTGTTGTTGACCGAGATGACCATCTCGGCCTGGCTCCTCGCGCCGTCCGGATCGGTGACCGTCAGCCGCACGAGATAGCCCGTTGGTTCGGGCGTCGGCGGGTCGAACGTATGCTGCGGGTTGACGACGTTGCTGCTCGAGCCGTCACCGAAGCTCCACGCATAGGTAAGCGCGTCCCCGTCCGCGTCCGAGGAGTCGTCGCCGGAGAACTGAACGGTCAGGGGGCTGGGGCCGTTGATCACGTCCGACCCAATGACCGCGCTCGGCGGGCTGTTGCTCGGCTCGTACGTCACCTTGCGGACCGTCGCCGGCCAGACGACAGAGTACAGCCCGCCCTCCTCCGGGTGAGTGGACATCGCGACAACCGGCCCTGGGCTCGAGTCGAACACTCGCACCTCGAGCGGCCGGTCGTTCGGATCGAGGACGATGTTCCGGATCCATCCGCCGCCGTAGTCGGCAACGAAGTACGTGTCCTTGTACTCGGGCGGAAAGTCGTTGCCCGTGTACCAGACGCCGGCGACGGCCGCGTTGCCACGGAACGGTACGCCCGCGACAATCCATGTTCCCTCGCTATTCGCCTGTCCGATCTGCGGGTGCTCGGCGACCGTGCCGTTGTAGGTGGCCCAGCGCGCGTTGTTCTGGGTGTGGTGGGTGTCGATGATCGGCCGCGCATGGACGAAGACATCGGCGGTAGTGATTTGTACCGCGCTGTTGCAGGGGTTCGGGAAGCTGGCCGGACCCAGCCTGTCCTGCACGATGAGATTGCGGAAATAGAAGTACTGCTGGGTGCAGCCGCTGCCGTCGAACAGTGGATTGGGCGCATCCATGTTCGGCGTATTGCGATTCCGGTATCCGCTGTGCGCGGTCATCCCTTCGAACACCGGCCAGCCGAAGTTCTGACCCGCGTACCTGGAGACGTGGTGATCCTCCCACGTGCCGAAGCCGACGTCGCCAATGTAGATCGTGCCAGGCCGCCCTTCCGCCGGATCGTGGCCGCCGGTGTGGGGCCTGAGCGTGATGCGGAACGGGTTCCGGAGGCCGAGCGCCCAGACACGAGAGCGGGCGGAACGCGGCTGCGCCGCGTCGTAGAACGGATTCGAGCCGATGCCGTCTCCCGTGTCCGGGTCGAGGCGCAGGATCTTGCCGTTCAGCGAGCTGAGGAGCTGCGAGCGATACGCGCCGATGTTTTCCTTGGCCGTGATGATGCCGTCGGCGAGGGCCTGCGTGTAGTAGGTCTCGCTGGCGCTCCCGGTGTCGACCGACGCATAGCTCGCGCCGTCGCCCGTCGACGCGAGCAACGTGCCGTCGTCGCCAAACACGAGCGAGCCGGTGCCGTGCGACTGGTGCAGAATCGGAATCCCGCTCGACACGCTCTCCCCGACGAGCACCTTGCGGCTGTCCTCATCGACAGTCGTAGCCTGGCTGTAGTCGCCCGCGCCCGCCGGCTTCATTGCCGTGTAACGCGTGATTCGACCGATGGTCGCGTTGAAGTAGGTGTCGGTGGTGGGACTGTACCCGGCGTCGCAGACCGGCCGTCCCACCCCGGACGCGGGCTCGCGGCAATGAAGCAGGTGATGGCGGTCGACGACGTACATCACGTAGATGTAGCCTGTCTCGCGAAAGTTGGGGTGCAGGGCGAAGCCGAGCAGACCAAAGTCGCGCCAACCGCCCACTTCATCGGCGATGTCGAGAAACGGGGTGGCGACGGGCGCGTCAGCATCAACGATCCACGCCCGGCCGCTGCGCTCCCAGACGAACAGCCGACCGTGAGGGGAGAAGGTCAGCCCCACGACCTGGTTCCAGTTGTTGCCGTCCGGGCGGTGGATGGCCTCTTGCCTAAAGCCTGTTGGCGGGGCCGCCGAGACCGGCGGCATCGACAACAACCCGATGAGCAAAAGGGCGCCGCTTGCACAGCGGTGCCGCCACGCTCGAGAGACACGGACGGTCTCACGCATGCTTGGGTCCTTCGAGAAAACGGCGCTTGGGAGGCAGGCCGGACGGCCCTCGTTGCCCGGTGCTGAAGCAAGAACGGGGCCTGATCGCTCGGCTCGACAGAGGGAGCCGCCGTCGAACGGCACTCAGTCTTCTCTGGTCACGCTCACGTTGTCGAAGGTGGCGGTGGCGAGAGCGCCATCGTCGCGGCTGGTAAGCGCCAGGCCGATGAGCACCGAGTCTGGCAGCGAGATCGTGCCGCTTTCGCCCAGCGTCCAATTCGTGCCATCGCTCGAATAATAGCCGGTCAGCGTGTCGCCCGACCTCACGAGGCGCAGCCAGACTGGCAGCGGGAGCTCTGGGCCGGGACGGGCGAGTAGGCCAAAGTCCCCCTCGTTCATCCGATAGTAGGCCGCCACGCCATGGTCTGCAGTGACCGCCATCATGCCGTGGCTCGAGTCGTCACTGAGCGTTGCTCGGACCATCACGCCAGCCTTGGCCCACTCGTGGGTCTGCGTCAAGCTGGTTAGCCGTGCGATGATCTCACCATCGCCTTCTAGCGTTTGGTAGACATGGTAGAACTCGTCGCTCCAGCCCAGGATGTTGTCGCCCGATCCGTGAACGGTGATCGAGTCGGCCTCCTCCTCGAAGGACCCCGCCGTCTCCACGTCGCCGATGTCTTGCCCCTGCCAGGCCTCGCCGCAGTCCGGCAGGAGTGTCGAGGATGCAGCGGTCGAGAGCCCGGCGGCATCGGTAACCGTGAGGTGCACGCGATAGAAGTACGTTTCATCGCCACAGCCGAGCGGCGAGATGACAGTCGTCGTCGAGCAGCTCGAATCGGCGGGCTCTGGGTGGGCGTGATCGTTGTGATGCAACACCGTCTGCCAGGCGCAGCTCAATTGGTCGGCGCTATGCTCCGCATCACTGATGGACGCCGTGAGATCGAAAACGGCGTCACCGGTGATGGGATAGGTTGTTCCGTCGATCGGGCTCGTAATCGTCAAGCTGGGCGGCGTGTTGTTGACCGAAACAGCCAGCTGCGCGCGGTTAATGGCACCGTCCGCGTCGGTCACCGTCAACGTGACCACGTAGCCGGTGGGCTCAGGCGTCTCCGGACTGAATGTATGCTGCGGGTTTGCGACGTTACTGACTGTGCCGTCGCCAAAGTCCCACGCGTAGGTCAGCGGATCCTGATCCGGATCCGAAGAGCCATCTCCGACGAACTGCACCGTCAAGGGACCAGGGCCGTACGTGATGTCCGCATCGATGACGGCAACGGGAAGGCTGTTGCTCGGCGTATACGCTACCTTGCGCACGGTGGCTGGCCAGACAACGTAGTACAAGCTGCCTTCTATAGGGTGGGTGGCCATGGCGACAACTGGCCCGGGGCTGGCATCGAACGGACGCACTTCCTGCGGCATGTCGTTTGAATCGAGGACGATATTCCGGATCCACCCGCCGCCATAGTCGGCAGCAAAGTACGTATTGTGGTACTCGGATGGGAAGTCGTCAGCGGTGTACCACACACCCGCCACGGCGGCGTTCCCGCGGAACGGTGTGCCTTCGACGGTCCACGTCCCTTCGGTATTCGACTGGCCGATCTGCGGATGCTCCGCAACGTCTCCGTTGTAGGTGGCCCAGCGCGCGTTGTCTCGGGAATGATGGCTGTCGATGATCGGTCGCGTGTGGACGAATACGTTTGCCGTGGTGATTGGTTCAGCGGCGTTGCAGGGGTTCGGAAAGCTCAGGGGCGCCCGCGTGTCCTGAACGATGAGGTCGCGGAAATAGAAATATTCCTGCGTGCAGCCGGCCCCGTCGAACAGCGGGTTTGGGGCATCCATGTTGGGCGTGTTGCGGTTCCAGTATTCGCCATGCTCTGTCATGCCCTCGAAGGCCGGCCAACCGAAGTTCTCACCGCCTCTCTTGGACACGTGGTGGTCCTCCCACGTCTCGAAGCCGACATCACCAAGGTAGATCGTGCCGGGGTGGCCCTCCGCGGGATCATGGGCGCCGGTGTTCGGCTTGAGCGTCATGCGGAATGGATTGCGTAGGCCGAGCGCCCAGACGCGCGAGCGTGCCGCGCGCGGTCCGGCGGCATCGTAGAACGGGTTGGAGCTGACGGCGTCGCCGGTTGCCGGATCGAGGCGAAGGAGCTTACCGTTCAGCGAGTCGAGCAGCTGCGACCGATAGGCACCGATGTTTTCCTTCGGAGTGATGATGCCATCGGCTACGGCCTGCGCGTAGTAGGTCTCCCTGGCGTTGCCGGTATCGACAGAGGAATAGCTCGCGCCGTCGCCGGTGGACGCAAGCAGGGTGCCGTCTTCACCAAACAGCAGTGTGCCGGTACCGTGAGACTGGTGCAGGATGGGGATGCCGGTCGTGATGGTCTCGCCGAGCAAGACCTTGCGGGTGTCCTCATCCACGGTCGTTGCCTGGCTGAAGTCACTCTCGCCAGCCGGCATCAGCGCTGTGTAGCGTGTGATGCGCCCGATGGCCGCATCGAAGTACTCGTTCGTCGCGGAATTGTACCCGTCATCGCAGACTGGACGTCCCACACGGGCCGCAGGCTCGCCGCAATGAAGCAGGTGATGACGGTCGACGACGTACATGACATAGATGTAGCCGTTTTCGTCGAAGTTGGGATGGAGCGCGAGCCCGAGCAATCCGAAGTCTCGCCATCCGCCTACCTCGTCGGAGATGTCAAGAAAGGGCGTGGTCACCGGTGCGTGCCCTTCATCGACGATCCACACGCGGCCGGCGCGCTCCCAGGCGAACATCCGGCCGTGAGTAGAAAAGGTCAGCCCGACGACCTGGTTCCAGGCGCCACCGTCAGGGCGCGCGACGTCTTGTTGGGTGAATCCGGTCGGCGGTGCCGCCGACAGCGAGGGCATCGATGCGAGACCCGCGAGAAGAAGAGCTCCGCTCGCGATCCCCTTCCACGACATGTTGGCTGCAACGATCGTTTGGCGCATGCATCGTCCTCGAATGTGATTTCTGGTGCTGGCTGGAGGCTTTGCGTAGAATAGCCTACTGCAGTATAGCTATTGACTCAAGACGCGCCCGCCTGCGCGGGCCGCCGGGGCGGGGCCCTGCCGAAGCTCACGGGAGGTCGTCGCGCCAAGGGCGGGCGCCTAGGCTAGCCTGTTTCGTGAGACTTTCTGATTGTCGGGATGAGGTACTCGTCGAAGGCACGCTCGAACGAGAACTGAGGCGCGAACCGCCAATCCCGCCGCGCGGCGCTATCGTCGACCTCCGCCGGCCAGGTATTGATGATCCCTTGCCGCTTCGTGTCCACGCGGTAGGCGATGCGGGCGCCGGGAAACGCGCGCGTGACGACGGCGCGGATCTCCTCGGCCGAGGGGTTGAACGCCGCCACGTTGTACGTCGTCTGCGTCAGCGTGCCGCGTGGCACCTTGGCCAATGTGAGGAGCGCGTCGACCGCGTCAGGCATGACCATGAACGGGATGCGCGCGTCCGGGCGAACGAAGCACTCGTACGGCTCGCCGCGCGCCGCTGCGTGAATCATCTCGGGCGCGTAATCCGATGTCCCTCCCGACGGCAGCGTTGCCGCCGAGATCAACCCCGGAAATCGCACCGCACGAAAGTCCACGCGCCCGGTGCGCGCCTCCGCCGTGAGCTGTTTGTAATGGTGCGCGTAGTAGCGTCCCAATTGCTCGCAATAGAGCTTGTTGCAGCCGTACATCGTCGTGGGCTGCGTGAATTGATCCTCGCGGACCGGACCGGCGGTCGCCCGTGTCTCGAGATCGGGCAGGCCGTACGCCGCGATCGACGACGGGTACACGACGGTGACCGGGCGCCCGTGCGACTCGCCTTCCTTCTGTGCGAACTCCAGCAGGAGCAACGTGCCCTCGACGTTGACGCGATGCGCCGCCAGCGGCGTGAACTCCGCGCGCGTCGAGAGCAGCGCGGCGAGATGGAACACCAGGTCCACCTCGAACTCCGCGAGGATGCGCTCCAGGAGCGCCGTATCGAGGATCGAGCCGGTGAACTCGCGCTGGACGAGCGGCGCCAGCGTGGCGTCGAGCCGCGTGAGGTCCAGCGTCACGATGCGCCGGTCGCCTTCGGCGGCGAGGCGGGTGATCAGGCCGTGTCCTATCTCACCGTTCGCCCCTGTGATGAGAACAACTGGCTTGCGAATCATGCGCTATCCGCGTCTATCCGTGGATGCCGACGCCGGTGAGCCGAGCGCCGTGAGCTCCGCCTCGAGCTGGGTGACGAGCGTGTCGAGCTGCTCGACCACGGCCAAGACAGGTTCCGGGCGCGCGAGATCCACACCCGCGCGAGCCAGGAGCGTCATCGGGTGGTCGCTGCCACCGGCGGCGATCAGATCGAGGTAGCGTCCGATGGCGTCGCGGCGTACGGTCTCGTCCGGTGCGCGCAAGTCGCGCAGCAGATGGGCGCTGGAGGCGTAGCAGGTAGCGTATTGATAGACGTAGTACGGCGCCGTGAAGAAGTGTGGGATCCGCGCCCAGGTGATGCGCACCAGATCGTCATAATCGAGCGAGTCTGCGTGATAAGCGCGAAGGAGATCGAAGTAGATTTCGCTCAGCACCTCGGCGGTCATCGGCTGGCCGCCCTCGACGCGGTGATGAGCCTGCAGCTCGAAGTCGGCGAACATGACCTGCGTGTAGAATGTCCCGACGATGCCATCGATGGCATGCTGCAGCAGGACGGCGCGCTCGACCGGGTTGGTGGAGCCCTCCAGCATGTAGTCGAGCAAGAGCGCTTCGCTCAGCGTCGAGGGCACCTCGGCGACGAAGATGGTGTAGTCGGAGTAGACGAACGGCTGACGCTCGTGCGCGAGCACCGTGTGCATCGAGTGCCCCATCTCGTGCGCGAGCGTGAACGCGGCGTCCAACGTGTCGTTGTAGTTCATCAGCACGTACGGGTGTACGCCGTACACGGAGGCCGAGTAAGCCCCGCTGCGCTTCCCCTGGTTCTCGTAGACGTCGACCCAGCGGCTGTCGAAGCCGGCGCGAAGCCGGCGCTGGTAGTCGGGCCCGAGTGGTGCCACGGACTCGACGATGGAGCCAATGACGTCGCGATACGGGTAGCGCTCGTTGAAGTCTACGAGCGGGATGGCGCCGTCGTACGTCTGATACCTCTCCAGGCCCAGCGCGCGGCGTCGCAGCCGCTCGTAGCGTCGCAGCGGCTCGGTGTTGGCCCGCGTGGTGGCAACGAGGTTCTCGTACACCGATACCGGGATGTCGTTCGTGTGAAGCGCTGCGTCGAGCATGCTCGCGTAGCCGCGCGCCTGCGCGAAGAACCAGTCGCGCTGGAGGACGCCGTTGTACAGCGCGGCGTAGGTATTGCGCGTGGCGTGGAACGTCTCGTGGTGTGCCTTGAACGCCGCCGCACGATCTGCCTGCACGCGGTTGGTGGCCAACACGGCCCGATAGCGCGCATAGGTCGTCGTGATCTCCTCACCGGTGCTGAGCCGGATCGTGGGAAACCGCACGTCCGCCGTCGAGAGGGCTTGATAGGTCTCGTCGGGCGCGTTGCCGAACTGGCTGGCGAACGACAGCAGCCGCTCGCCGCGCGCGTCCAGCACGTGGTCCTGTTGTCGATAGAGGTCTTCGATATAGAAGCGGTACACCGCGAGCGCCGGCTCCTGCGCCATCCAGGCTTGGATACGGTTCAGACCGACGTCGAGCAGCTCCGGGTTGAACCAGGACGTGGCCTGTCTCCACGCCGCGAAGAGAATCTGCACCTGTTGCCGGCGGGCGCCTACCGCGTTGTCACGTTGGTCCTCGTCGTGCGCGAGCGACGCGTAGTACCAGACCTTGTATGACAACTGGCCCATCGTGTCGCTCTCTTGGAGCGCCGTGAGCAAGCGCTCGGCCCCTTGGGCGAGCGTGCCGCGCCGCGCCTCGTACTTCTTGATACGGGCCTCCAGGTCGCCGTAGTCAGCCTCCCAGGCTGC
>JBOGIN010001185.1:0-4447 GCA_050742275.1 Vicinamibacteraceae bacterium | reverse complement strand
GCGCGAGTTCGGGCCCTATCGGCCATGCAGGTCCGCCTAAAGGCGGACCCCACGAATTTATTCCCACGCTCTTAGGTCCCGCGTCCAGGTCACGAACTGTAGGTCGGCACGAAAACGACCGGCCGTTCCGCCGTGAAGCTCGCTTTGAACAGATCGGTGCGCGCAAAACCGTCCATGTCGCGCGCGACCGGCAGGCCCAGGAAATACAGCAGCGTTGGAAGCACGTCCACCGCAGAGCCCCGATGGGGCCGGCTGGCACGCACCGGCTGGCCATAGGCGAGGAGAAACCCGTCGGGTGATTGCTCCTGGAAGCTCGCGCTGCCCGCTTCTCCAGTCAGACGGCTGATCAGCGGCGCGACGAGGCCCACCGGCTCCATGCCGTAGCCAGAGATCACGAGCAGGAGATCGTCATCGCCCAGTCGGTCAATTGCCGCACCGACCTTGCCGTCGATGTACGCATAGTACTCGTCGAGCATGCGCCTCGCGCGGCGCCGCTCCGTCGCGCTCGGCCCGCCGACGAACCGGGGCAAGGCGGCACGGCTGTAGGTCTGGCGCACCCTGTCGAACGCCTCGTAGCGGAGCGCTACCACGTGCGGGGCGAAGCGCCGATCCAGGTCGAGGAAGATTTGCTCGTACAGCACGTCCCGCCAGGTCGAGGGGTCGCCGCTGTGCCGCCCGCTCGGCGAACGGATCGAGAGCTCCGAGGCAATCCGGTCGGCGATCTGCGCAGCGTCCGACGGCGCCGCGAGCGGCTCGGGCACCCGCGCGGGCGACGCGCCGGGAACGCGCAGGTGCAGCCGATCGCTGACGAGAAACCCGCGGACCCAAGGCGCCGGCGCCGTGAGAGGCCAGTTCACGATGCCGACACGCAGTCCAGCAGCGCTGAGAATCTCCCAGAGCGCTGGCGCGCGCAGCGCCGTGCGAAGCAACGGCTCGGCGCGGATGGCGCCGATCGACGTGAGCGCGGCGGCGCCGCAGTAGGCGGGCAGGAGCTCGAGGGGCGGGAGCCCCGCGCCGAACGCGTAGCTCGCGGCCGCTCGCACGCCGTTGGCCGACGGATACTTGCCGGTGGCAACAGCCGCCCACACGGTCTCCGGCTCTGTCGGACGAACGGTCGACAGGTGGAGGGACGCGCCAGCGTCGAGCAGCCGCCCAAAGTTCGGGAGTCTGCCTTGCGCGGTGGCCGGATTGATGTACTCGAGCGAGGCACCGTTGACGAGCAGCACGACGACCTTGCCGGGCGGGCGCTCCTCGGGCACGAACGCCCGCGCGGCCTGGCCGGCGCCGCGCGGGGGCAGCGGCTCCGCGGATCCGCGCGCCACCAACGGCAAGAGCAGGGAGGCGAGCACGGCAAGCGCGTATAAGCTGCCGCCAACCCGGCTTCCCCGCCGCCCGAACGAATAGTGAACAATGGCAATCAGGAGGAGGACGAGGGCGGCAGCGCTCATGCCGGCCGTGCCGGCCGCCAGCCTGCGCGCCGTCTCTTCGCCGAGCTCGGCGCGAAAGGCGACCAGGTTCCTCCACATCAGCAGAGCAGCCCCCGCACAAAGGATTGTCGTCACCCACGCGAGGATGCGCAGGCTGAGCCAACCCGGCATCCCGCGGCGGCGCACGAGGAACCGGTGCAGGAGGAGCAGGCCCGACAGCGTGGCTGCAACGGCCGGCGCATAGAGGAGCGCGAGGCGGATGTAGAGCCTGAGCAGGAGCAACGGCTCGAGCGGGAGCTGCGGGTTGAGCTGCAGCACGAGCACGGCGATGTACGCGGCACCGAGCGCTCCGGCCACGAGCGCGTTGGTCAAGATGCGGAGGGTTCGCATGGCTCACCACGATTCTAGCGGGCACAGGTGCGGCTCGTGAGATCCGTGGATATACTCACAGCGCGATGATTCTCGACGTCGATGCCGTGGTGCTAGCAAACACCAAGCTTTCCGAGGACTACAACATCCTTGCCCTGTCGGCGCCGGACATCGCGCAGCGGACCGCGCCCGGCCAATTCGTCATGGTGAGGCCGACCCGCGACCTCACACCGCTGCTCCGCCGGCCGTTCTCCATCTTCGAGGTTCTGCGCGATCCATCGGGCGCGCCGGTTGGCATCTCACTCCTCAACAAGCGTATTGGCGCGGGCACGCGCTTACTGTCGGAGCTGGAGCGCGGCGCGCGGGTCGCCTGCCTCGGCCCCCTCGGCCGCCCGTTCGAGCCCGTCGACCCGCCGGCGGCGGCCTTCATGGTGGCGGGCGGCGTCGGCCTGGCGCCGTTTGCCACGCTCGGCGAAGCGCTCGTCGCCCGCGGGACGCGCACGACGTTGTTCTACGGCGCAAGACGCGATACGGAGCTGTTTCACACGGAGTGGTTCGCGGCACGCGGGGTGGCGCTCGCCCTCGCCACAGAGGACGGGAGCCGCGGCGATCCCGGCCTCGTGACCGGGCCGCTGAGGCACCGACTCGCCTCGGTTGCTGCGTCGGACCGCGTCGCCATCTACGCGTGCGGGCCAACGCCGATGATGCGTGCGGTGGGGAAGCTCGCCGCGGAATTCAGCCGTGATGTGCAGGTGTCGCTCGAGCCGATCATGGGTTGTGGCATGGGCGGGTGCTACAGCTGCGTCGTCCCCGTGCGCAACGAGGAAGGCCGCAGCCACCTCGTCCGCGCCTGCCTCGCTGGACCGGTGTTCGAGGCAAGCCGCGTGGTGTGGGAGGAGCTGGCAGGGTGACCGGTTTTCCTCATACGATAAGCATGTGGATTTGACCGCACGAATCGGGCCGCTCACGCTTCGGAACCCTCTGATCGCCGCGAGCGGCTGCTTCGGTTACGGCGTCGAGTACAAGGACGCGGTCGATCTCGCATCGCTCGGCGCCGTCTGCGTGAAGGGCCTGTTCCTCGCCGAGCGTGAAGGCCATGCGCCACCACGCATCGTCGAGACGCCGGCCGGCATGCTGAACGCCATCGGCCTGCAGGGGGTCGGCGTTCACCGATTCGTCCGCGAGTACCTCCCTCAGCTTCGTTCGCTCGGCGCTACGACAATCGTGAACGTGTGTGGCAGCACGCTCGACGAGTACGTCGAGGTCTCGAAGGTGCTGTCCGATCAGGAGGGCGTCGCGGCCATCGAGCTCAATATCTCCTGTCCGAACATCAAGGAAGGCGGCATTCAGTTCGGCTGCAGCCTGAGCGGCACGCATGACGTCGTCTCGGCAGTCAAGCGTGCGACGGTCGTGCCGGTGATTCCCAAGTTGACGCCCAATGTCACCGATGTCGCGTCGTTCGGCCGCGCGGCCGAAGAGGCAGGCGCGGACGCCGTATCGCTCGTGAACACGTTCTTGGCGATGGCGATCGATGTGGAAACACGACGGCCGAAGCTGTCGAACGTGCTCGGCGGCCTGAGCGGTCCCGCCATACGTCCCATTGCCGTCCGAATGGTCTGGGAGTGCCGCCAAGCCATCAAGATCCCAATCCTGGGCATCGGGGGAATCACCAGCGCCACCGACGCGCTCGAGTTCATCATCGCGGGCGCCGATGCGGTACAGGTGGGCACGGCAAACTTCGTCGAGCCGCTGATCTGGAAGCGCTTGCTGACCGACATCGAAGACTATCTACGCCGCCACCACATCGCACGACTGTCGGATCTCGTCGGCAGCGTCGAGGTCTCGGCGTTCGAGCCCGCATGGATCGACTCCTAGTCGCCCTGGATGTGCCCTCCGCGACCGACGCGCTCGCCCTGGTGGACTCACTGGGCGGCGCGGTTGGCGGATTCAAGATCGGCAAGGAGCTCTTCACCGCCGAGGGACCGGCGGCGGTCGCGCCCATCGTGGCGGCAGGACACCGCGTCTTCCTGGACCTGAAGTTCCACGACATCCCGACGACCGTCGCGGGCGCGGTCCGCTCGGCGGTGCGCTTGGGTGTGTGGATGCTGAACATCCACGCAAGCGGCGGCGTGGACATGATGCGGGCCGCAGGGACAGCCGCCGTGGAAGAAGCGGCCAAGCACGGGCGGCCGCGTCCGCTCATCGTCGCGGTGACGGTGCTGACCAGCCTCGATGGGCGCCGGCTGCAGGAGGTGGGCGTCGCACGTGCGGTCAACGAGCAGGTGGAGGCGCTGGCGCTTCTCGCGCGGGACGCGGGAATGGATGGTGTGGTTGCCTCGCCGCTCGAGATCTCACACCTCCGCGCGACGTGCGGCGACGATTTCTTGATCGTGACGCCCGGCATCCGCCCGCCACGAACACCGGGGACCTCTCCACCCGACGACCAGGCACGCACCCTCAGCGCGGGAGACGCCATTGCCGCGGGTGCGAGCTACATCGTCGTCGGCCGGCCGATCACGGCAGCCGCTGATCCACGCGCTGCGGCGCACGCGATCGCGGATGAAATCGCGAGCGGACGGACCAACACGTAGCGCGGGGCCTGAAGAGCCTGTGAGAATTCAAGTAGGGGCCGCCTTTAGGCGGCCCATGAC
>JBOGIN010001184.1:0-2120 GCA_050742275.1 Vicinamibacteraceae bacterium | reverse complement strand
GCCTAACGGCGGACCCCACGTACGCGCGTCAAGGTTCTACGGAGTGTTCCAATCTGAAAAATGGACCACGCGACTCACTCCAGCGCGTCGCAGGTGCTGACCGCAACGCCGCCGCTTCGCGAGGCCGCGCGCGACGGCACCGCCACGCTCGTGTCGCCCGATGCGCTCCCGCTGTGGCTGAAGCTTGCCTACGGCGTGGGAGCGTCTTGTGAGTCGGTCAAGACGTTCACGTTCGGGCTCTTTCTGCTCTTCTACTACACGAGCGTGCTGGGCCTCCCGGGCACGCTGGTTGGCACGGCGACGGCGCTGGGGCTGGTTTGGGACTCGACCATCGATCCGTTGATTGGATTCGCCTCCGACCGTGGCAGGTGGCGGCTCGGCCGCCGGCACGCGCTCATGTTGATTGGCGGGCTGTGCATGGGCGTCAGCTTCTTTGCGATCTTCAGTCCGCCTGAAGGCCTCTCGAGCGCGGCGCTGTTCGCCTGGCTGCTCGTGACGAGCCTCTGCCTGCGGACCAGCAGCTCGCTGTTCATGGTGCCGTACTACGCGCTGGGCGCGGAGCTCAGTCAGGACTATCACGAGCGGACGACGATCTCTGCCTTTCGCGCCGGATGCGCGCTGTTCGGGACGTTGCTCGCCGCCGGCGCCTCGTTTGGTCTGTTCTTTCCCGGCAGCCAGCCCGGCCAGGCGAGCCGTGGCTCGCAATTCGACGCCTCTGGATACGTGGCCATGGGCCTCGCGTTCGGCTTCTTCATGACCGTCGTCGCCCTTGTCACGACCGTGGGTACCTGGTCGAAGCGATCCCAGGGCCAGGAAACCGATCGCCGCGGTGGGGGGGAGTCGTTCCGTGTCCTCGGCGCGTTCGTCACGTCGATGCGCGATCGCGCTTTTCGGATTCTCGTCACGTCGGCTGGCCTGTTCTTTCTGGCTACCGTGATCAACGCATCGCTCGCGGTTCACTACCTCACGTACTACGCAAAGGTGCCGAGCTCCGCATCGTTCAGCCTGTTCTTCGTGGCGTTCTATGTCGGCGCGCTTCTGGGTGTTCCCTCCTGGACGCGGTTGAGCAAGCGTGTCGACAAGCATCGCGTGTACTGCATGGCGATGCTGGTGACTGGCATCGTCATGGCCGCCGCCTACTGGCTGGTTGGCGAGGGGCGGCCGCTCGGGACGGGCAACGTCGTTGCGCTGTCGCTCGGCAATGGCTTCGCCGGGTTCTTTGCCAGCGCGCTCTGGGTCATCGTGCCGTCGATGATTGCGGACGTTACGGAGCACGACGAGCTCGCAACCGGCCGGCGTCGAGAGGGCACGTTCTTTGGAATCTATTCGTTCACCCAGCAGGCTGGCGCCGGTGTCGCCATTCTCGCGACCGGAGTGCTGGTCGATGCTTTTGCGGCTCTCGTGCCAGGACAGGTCGCGCAATCGACCACGACCATCGATCGACTGGCGCTACTCTTCAGCCAGCTTCCCGCGTCGCTCCTCATCGCTGCCGCCCTGATGATCCTCCCGTACGGCCTCACGAGACACCGCGTGGCCGTCGTGAAGGAGCAGTTGGCCGCGCGGAAGAACACCGCTCCTAGCGGCTGCTGATAAGATGGGTGGGTTCACAACTCGACGCGGCCGTGACCATGCGGCCGCGCCGCTACAGGAGGACGTGACGATATGGCGCATGAGCTGCCACCTTTGCCTTATGGTTTCGATGCGCTCGAGCCGCACATCGATGCGCAGACGATGCAGATCCATCACGACAAGCACCACGGCACCTATGTCAAGAACTTGAACGCCGCCCTCGAAAAGCACCCGGACCTGCAGAAAAAGAGCCTGGACGAGCTGCTCGCTGGCTTGTCCAGCGTGCCGGAGGACATCCGCACGGCGGTGCGGAACAACGGCGGCGGCCACGCCAACCACACGCTGTTCTGGCAGCTCATGGGAGCAGGCAAGGGCGGCGCGCCGACGGGGGCCGTCGCGGAGGCGATTACGAGCACCTTCGGGGGCTTCGACAAGTTCAAGGAAACGTTCACCAAGACCGCCATCGGCCGGTTCGGCAGCGGCTGGGCCTGGCTGGTAGACGATAAGGGCAAGCTCGATATCTACAGCACGGCGAACCAGGACAGCCCCAT
>JBOGIN010001183.1:0-5780 GCA_050742275.1 Vicinamibacteraceae bacterium | reverse complement strand
GGTTTCACCGATTCACGCGCGATGATGCGGCTGCCGATCGCCGCCTGGATCGCCACCTCGAACAATTGGCGGGGAATGAGCTCCCGCATCTTCGAGGCCAGCGCCCGGCCCCGTGCGTACGCCATATCGCCGTGGACGATCACCGAGAGCGCATCCACCGGCTCGCCGTTGACCAGGATATCGAGCTTGACCAGGGGCGACTCCCAGTAACGGCTGACGTGGTAATCGAGGGAGGCGTAGCCGCGGGACACGCTCTTCAGCCGGTCATAGAAGTCGAGAACCACCTCGTTGAAGGGCAGCTCGTAGGTCACGAGCACACGGTCAGCCGCCAGGTACTCGAGCCCCTTTTGCAGGCCTCGTTTCTCCTGACAGAGCGTGAGAATGCCGCCCACGAAAGACGCGGGCGTGAGGATCATGGCGGTGATCACCGGCTCCTCGAGCTTACTGATCCGTCCCGCGTCGGGGAGCCGCGCCGGATTGTCGACCTCGTGCAACTGGCCGTCGGTCGTGGTCACGCGATAGAGGACGCCCGGCGCGGTGGTCACCAGGTCGACGTCGAATTCACGCTCGAGCCGCTCCTGGACGATCTCCATGTGCAGGAGGCCGAGGAAGCCGCAGCGGAAGCCGAAGCCGAGCGCCGTGGAGGTCTCCGGCTCGAAATGAAAGGCGGCGTCGTTCAGCCGCAGCTTCTCGAGCGCGTCGCGCAGCTCGGCGTACTGGTGGCCCTCCACGGGATATAGCCCCGCGAACACCATCGGCTTCATCTCGCGAAAGCCGGGACAAGGCTCGGTGGTGGGGCGCGCCGCCTCGGTGATGGTATCCCCGATCTGCGCGTCGGCAACGTTCTTGATGCCTGCGATGACGAAGCCCACCTCGCCCACCGACAGTGTATCGACGGCCACGGGCTTCGGCGTGAAGACGCCAACCTGCTCAACCTCGTAGTTCTGGCCGGTGACCATCAAGCGCACCTTGGCGCCGGGCCGCAGGACGCCGTCGACGAGGCGGACGAGGACGACGACACCGCGGTAGGCGTCGTACCAGGAATCGAAGATGAGCGCCTTCAACGGCGCGTCGCGCGTGCCCGCGGGTGGCGGTATGCGGTGGACGATTGCCTCGAGAAGCTCCCTGGTGCCCGTCCCCTCCTTCGCGCTCGTGAGAATGGCGCCGGTCGCGTCGAGCCCCACGATCTCCTCGATCTGGCGGCGTGTCTCGTCGATCTGCGCGCTTGGCAGGTCGATCTTGTTGATGACGGGAATGATCTCCAGGTTCGAGTCGACCGCGAGGTAGGCGTTCGCCAGCGTTTGAGCTTCGACACCCTGAGAGGCGTCGACCAGGAGCAGCGCGCCTTCGGAGGCCGCCAGCGACCGCGTTACCTCATACGAGAAATCCACGTGTCCCGGCGTGTCGATCAGATTGAGCACGTAAGTCCGCCCGTCGTCTGCGACGTAGGAGAGCCTGACGGCGTGCGCCTTGATCGTGATGCCGCGCTCGCGCTCCAGGTCCATGCTGTCGAGGACCTGGTCCTCCATCTCTCGCGCTTGCAGAGCGCCGGTCAGCTCGAGGATCCGGTCGGCGAGTGTCGACTTGCCGTGGTCGATGTGCGCGATGACTGAGAAGTTCCTGACCAACTGCTGGGACATCTGGACGTCGCGAAACACATCATTTTAGCGCACGTCCCGCTGGTCGAGGGGCACGAACGTCTGCGGGTACGCCGGGCCGATGTAATCGGCGCGCGGGCGGATCAAGCGATTGTTCGCGTACTGCTCGAGCACGTGCGCCGTCCATCCCGACACGCGGCTCACGGCGAAGATGGGCGTGAATAGATCGATGGGAATGCCCAGCGTGTAGTAGGTCGACGCCGAGTAGAAGTCGACGTTCGGGTAGATGTTGGGCTTCTCGGCGCGAACGAGCGCTTCGATCTGCTGCGAGATTTCGAACCAGCGGTGGTGGCCGGCACGCTCGCCGAGCTCGCGCGACATGCGGCGCAGGTGTGTCGCGCGGGGGTCTTCCGTCCGATAGACGCGGTGGCCGAAGCCCGGAATCTTCTCCGTGCGTGCGAGCTTGCCGCGAATGACGGTCTCGACGCGCTCGTCGCTCGCATCCTCGCCGATCTCGAGCAACAGGCGCATCACGTCGGCATTGGCCCCTCCGTGCAAGGGTCCTTTGAGCGCGCCAATCCCGGCAACGATGCTCGAGTGGAGATCGGTGAGCGTGGCCGCAGCGACCCGCGCGGCAAACGTGGACGCGTTCAGCTCGTGGTCCGCGTGGAGGGTGAGGGCGATATCGAAGGCACGCACAGCGGTCGCGTGGGGGCGATTGCCCGTGAGCATGTACAAGAAGCTCGCCGCGTGGCCCAGCGCGGGATCGGGCGCGACGGGGGCACCGCCAGCGCTCAGCCGGCCCCAGGTGGCCACGATGCTCGCTATCTGCGCCGTGAGACGCACGGCTTGGTCGTAGCTCTCCCGCGCGGAGCCGACCGCCGAAGGTGCCGGATCGAAGTGCGTGAGCGCCGAGGTGAGCGTGCGCAGCGCGTCCATGCCTCCCTGGCCGTCGCCAGAGAGCGGCAGCGAGCGCATCAACCGGATGAGCGGTTCCGGGAGCGGCCGCGCGGCGGCGAGGGCCGACTGAAGGTCGCCCAGCTCCGCACGCGTCGGCAGCCGGCGGTGCCACAGAAGGAAGCAAACCTCCTCGAAGGTCGCATACTGGGCCAGGTCGTGGATGTCGTGGCCGCAATAGGCCAGCACACCCTCTTGGCCGTCGCTATAGCAGACGGCCGACGAGGTGGCCACCACGTCTTCAAGGCCGGCCTTTGGTTTGATCTCTACTGTGGGCATGTTCAGGAAACGGGAAACCGGAAACCGGAAACGGGAACAGGATTCGGGATTTACCGCAACTCCGGTGTCAGGGCGAACTTCTTAAGGCGCCAATCGTAAACTGTGAGGCTGTTGCTTCTCAACCCCAACCTTCGCCTCACGTCTTCGCTCGCCACCTGCCTGTTTCCCGTTCCCCGAATCCTGAATCCTGAATCCTGTGTCCGGTTTCCGGTTCCGGTTTCCCGTTTCCTGACTATTCCCCCGCAATCTGCGTGGTGAGCGCCATGTCGTCGCCGCCAAACTGTTGGACGAGGGAAAGGAGGCCGGTGTAGAGGTATCCAACCTGGAAGAGCAGTAGAAATGGCAGCGTGCCGTAGATCTGATTGGCCAGCGCATAGAAGACCGCGGCGGTGAAGTACAGCCCCAACCCCACCTCCAGCGCCGGCTGAGCGAGCATGCTCTGGTGGTACTTCTTGCTGATCCAGTCGTCCGTCGTGCGCTCGACCCCGTACTTGGGCGTGCGGTTGAACTCTCCGCTCTCCTTGTCGAACAGCCCCTCGAGCACCGCGCGGACGTTGTTGATCGAGAGACCGACGCCGATGGACAGCAAGAACGGGACGTACCCGAGGCGTTTCCGCCAATTGGGATAGAGCTGCCGCTGGCAGAACGCGTAGAAGCTCACGATGGACGCCGTGGCCGCAACGAACAGCGGCACGTCGATCAGCATCATCTCGTGCCACCCCATGTTGTAACGCACGTACATCGCGGGGAACATCAAGATGCAGAGCACCACCATCAGCGGGTAGTTGAGGTTCGACGTCAGGTGCATGAACGCCTCGAACTTCACCTTGAACGGCAGGTCCGAGGCCAGCACCCGCGGCAGCAACTTGCGGCAGTTCTGGATCGATCCCTTGGCCCAGCGATGCTGCTGCGACTTGAAGCCGTTCATCTCCACGGGCAGCTCTGCGGGCGCCACGACGTCCTCCAGGAAGACGAACCGCCAGCCCTTGAGCTGCGCGCGGTAGCTGAGGTCCAGATCCTCGGTGAGCGTATCGTGCTGCCAGCCACCCGCATCCTCGATCGCGGCGCGCCGCCAGATGCCCGCCGTGCCGTTGAAGTTGAAGAAGCAGCCCCAGCGGTTGCGGGCGCCGTGCTCGAGCACGAAGTGCCCGTCGAGCATGATGGCCTGCACACGGGTCAGCAGCGAGTAATCTGCGTTGAGATGACCCCATCGGGCTTGCACCATGCCCACGTTGGGATCCGTGAAGCGCGCCAAGGTGCGCTGCAGGAAGTCTCTCGACGGGACGAAGTCCGCGTCGAAGATTGCGATGAGCTCCCCTTCCGCGTGCTTCAAACCCTCTTCGAGGGCGCCAGCCTTGAACCCCGTGCGGTTGGTGCGGTGAAAGTACTTGATGTTCGCGCCCTGGGCGGCGTACCGCCGGACGGCGAGCTCCGCGATGTCCCGTGTCTCATCCGTCGAATCGTCGAGAACCTGGATCTCCAGCAACTCCCGTGGATAGTCGAGGGCGCACACGGCGTCGACCAGGCGGTTGACGACGTACATCTCATTGTAGATGGGGAGCTGCACCGTGACGCGTGGCAGCGGGTTCGGAAGCGAATCCGGCCCAGGCTGCGGGGGATGCCTCCGGTACAGAAAGATGAGGAAGTACCGGTGCCAACCGTATAGGGCCAGAATGGAAAGAACAAGGAAATAGGTCGCCAGGACGGAGGTTTCCAACATAGGCTACTTCACGTCGCGACCAGCCACCCAGAATCCCTGAGTGTAGCTGGCCCCTTCTGGGCAGTCAATCCAGCTCTGCCGTACTGACAGCAACCGGTCGCGCGTTGGGCCCGTCACCCACCTGCGCCAACCTGCTGTACGCTGCATCATAGCCTCATGACCTCCGGAACGCTTCGCGCGCTCGAGTTCGACCGCATCGTTCAGGTCGTCCGCACCTTCGCGCTCACGCCGCCCGGCGCCCGACGAGTCTCCATGTTGCAGCCCGCCACGGAGACGACTCAGGTGCTGGCGTCCCTCGCCCTCACTCGTGAGGTCGTGGCGTTCCTAGACGAGGCCGGCGACCTCCCGCTGCGCGCGAGCGACGAGCTCGATCGAGCGGTCGGGGCGCTGGCAATCGCCGGTCGCGCGCTCGAGCCGCACCGGCTGCACGCGCTCGCGGACTTCCTGGACAGCACCAATCGGACCCGCGCGCAGGTGCTGGAGCGGGAGCAGGGTCGCTGGCCGCACGTGCGGCCGCTGGCGGAGGCGCTGATCTCATTCGCGGGCGAGATCGCTGCGGTGCGGCGCGCCGTTGGCCCCTCGGGAGACGTCCTGGACGAGGCCAGCGACCGGCTTCGGCAGATTCGCACCCGCCTGCGCAGGCAGCGTCGGGACCTGCGTGCGACCCTGGATACGTACCTGCGGGGACGGGACACCGCCCGTTACCTCCAAGAGCCGGTCGTCACCGAGCGCAACGGCCGTTTCGTGCTGATGGTGAAAGCTGAGCACCGCAACGCAATCCCGGGGCTCGTCCACGGGGCGTCCGCGAGCGGCGCAACGTTGTTCCTCGAGCCGTTGGCCTCGTCCGAGATCAACAACGACATCGCCGCGCTCGAGGATCAGGAAGCGGAGGAGGTCCAGCGGATTCTGCTCGAGCTCAGCGATCGGTTCCGGGCGCGCGCTTCGGAGGTGGAGAGCACGCTGGATGCCGCCGCGGCCCTCGATCTGGCGCAGGCCAAGGCACGCTTCTCGCAGTCCGTCAACGGCGTCGAGCCGAGTCTCGCTCGGGACGGCCGACTCGAGCTCCGGGGAGCGCGACACCCGTTGCTCATCGCGGCCGTTCGTCGCCGGCTCGCGGATGGCGGCACTGACTCGTCCGCCGACGTGCCTGCGGACTTGTCCGCCGAAGCGCGGAGCGCGAAGGCGGACGCCGGGCCCGTCCCGGTCGATCTGCTCGTGATCCCGCC
>JBOGIN010001182.1:0-2316 GCA_050742275.1 Vicinamibacteraceae bacterium | reverse complement strand
GGTGACGAAGAGGCCGGAGCGCCCTTCGTCTGCGAGGACGACGTCCGCCAGGCCCTGAAGACCGGCCGCAAGATCCGCCTCGCACGGCGAGCGATCGTCACGCCCGCCGCCCGCGAGCTCGCGGAGGCGCATGGTCTGTTTCTGGAATCCTGAATCCAGAATCCTGAATCCCGATCCAGCTTTCCGTTGAAAATCACGCTACCTGGTGTTACCCTACCCGCCCAGCAACGCAGGCACTCTGCCCAGCGAGGCCAACAGGCCCCGGAACACCACGGCCTGAGCGCGAAAATGGAAAGGGGAAGGGTCCCCTTTCGCAATTGGTAGCCATCAGGAAGAGGAGGCCGCCTCCCTTCTTCTAATGGTGATCTCTCTTCACCCTACAGGGGTACTGGACGGTTCGGGTCGTGCACAAGTGTGTGAGTTTCGCGCTCGTGTCAAGCATGGCCTGGGACGGTGGGAGCGCCAGATGCGAAGAGCAGCCGGCTTGCCGGTCGTAGTTTTTTGCCTCACGTGCATTTCAGCTTGCAGCTTGATTCCCGGCATCGGGAAGTCGCGGTCCGCCGCCGAGACCGCTCGTCGCCCCGTCGCCCGCGACGCGAACGCCCAGATGGCCTCTGCCAACAGGCCCGATCGATCGGCCCACGATCCGATCGCCGCGCTCATCGCACAGTCGGAGCGGCACTACACCAACGGTGAGCGCGAGCTGGAGACGGGGCACCTCGATCGCGCCCGCCAGGCGTTTGACCAAGCGCTCCGGGTGTTGACGGAGTCGCGCTGGGGGGCGCGGTCGGATCCGCGTCTGAGCGCGCAGTTCGACCGGCTCGTCGACCGCGTCAGCGCGCAAGAGGCGCTGGCCCTTGCCAGAGGGGACGGCTTCACCGAAAAGCCCTCGGAGCCGGCGCTCATCGACAGGGTCCTCGAGATCACGACCTTCAATCCGCCGTTACCCGCCGAGCCGGACGTGCACGACGCCGTCGAGAGAGATCTGGCCGCCACGGCGCACGACATCCCCATCCCGTTGAACGAGCGTGTCCTGCAGTACGTGCAGCTCTTTCAGACGCGATTGCGCGATCACATCGAGGGCGGCTTGACCCGCGGCCAGCAGTACCTGCCGATGATTCAGGACGTGTTCCGCGCCGAGGGCATCCCCCTCGACCTCGCCTACATCCCGCTCATCGAAAGCGCCTTCAAACCGACCGCGCTCTCCCGCGTGCGTGCCAAGGGGGTGTGGCAGTTCATGCGAGGAACCGCGGCCGAGAATGGTCTCAAGACCGACTGGTTCATCGACGAGCGCGCCGACCCGGAAAAGGCGACGCTCGCGGCGGCGCGTTACTTGAATACGCTTCGGCAGATGTTCGACGGGGACTGGCTGCTCACGCTTGCCTCGTACAACGGAGGTCCAGGACGCGTGCAACGTGCCGTGCAGCGGGCAGAGACCGCCGACTTCTGGCGGCTGTCGAACAACGCCAAGTATCTCCCACGTGAAACGCGCGAATACGTGCCGATGATTCTGGCGGCAATCATCATCGCGCGGAATCCGGCCCAGTACGGCTTCACGTTGGAGGAGACGCCGCCGCTTCGCTACGAGAAGGTCCCCGTGACTCGTGCCGTGGACCTGCGGCGCGCGGCCGAGTGGGCCGGCGTCTCCGTCGACGAGATCCAGGCGCTGAACCCGGAGCTGCGGCGCTGGACGACGCCGCTTCGCGGTTCGGGCTACGAGCTCAAAGTGCCGGAAGGCACGGGCGAGCTGCTGCGCACACGTCTGGCGCGTGCGGAGCGGGACGAACTGGCAACGCTGCAGTGGTACACGGTCAGGCGAGGTGACTCGCTGAGCAAGATCGCCAATAAGCTGAAGGTGCGCCAGTCGGACCTCGCCGACGCCAACAGCCTCTCCAGGCCGTTTCTGCTCCAAGCCGGCCAACAGCTCGTCGTGCCGCGCCCGCCGGCGTCGACGCTACTCGCCTCGCGCGCTCAGCGTGGAGGCACCACCCTCGCAGCCGCGAAAGACAGCGGTACGGGCGAGTCGCTGACATACCGAGTACGCCCCGGCGACACGCTCTACGGCATCGCCCGCACCTTCGAGGTCTCGATCGCAGAGCTCAAGACCTGGAACGGGCTGCGTGGGAGTCGGCTCGACCCTGGCGACCGCCTCACAGTCTACACATCCCGGACCGCGCAATAGAGACGTGTGGTGGCCCACGGTCGCGCGGCCTGAAGGCCGCGCGCTACACCAACGCGGCGAGGGGGATGTAGCGCGGGGCCTTCAGAGCGTGTGAATAAATTCGTGGGGTCCGCCTTTAGGCGGACCTCCATGGC
>JBOGIN010001181.1:0-5983 GCA_050742275.1 Vicinamibacteraceae bacterium | reverse complement strand
TCGCCTGTCCGCGCTCGGGGCGCGGCATCTATCTGCCGTCTACAAGAAGGGCACGTCCGGGGCGGCCGCGCTCGAGCGGGTGCTCGCGAAGCGAGGGTGGGGGACGCCGGAGGTGCGCGCGCACATGGTACGTTGTACGCCTGAAGAGCTGTCTCGCACGTCCTGGTTCGACCGCGTCTCGCTGACTGGCTCTGACTTGACGATCTTCCCCTGGGCCGAGCTCACCGAGCAGGAGCGGGCAGAGCTCGTGCGGTCGCACGAGGCGTCGTCGTGGATTGCCGAAGGGCTCGAGCCGTGGCGCCACGATCACTACGGCTTCGAGCCCACCTCCAGCGTGGGACTTCGCTACAAGGGCCGGGTCGTGGGTTGGATCATCACTCATCGACTCGGACCCGAGGCCGTGCGCTTCACCACCGGTTTCGTGCGTGACGACTTGGCGCGGCGCGGTCTCTTGTATGCCCTCTGGACGGCGTCCACGGTGCGACTCCGGGACGCGGGTTGCCAGTGGTGCACCTGGGCCACGCCGGTGCGCTTCAAGCAGATGACCGCGGTCATCGAGCGACGCTGCCTGCCGTGGGTCTCGGAGGTCAGTGCGAGCTATGGGTCATCGAAGGAGCTCGGTGATGTGTCGAGGTCGTAAAAGCATCGCCGTTCGACTGTCGCTTCGGATCGCCTGTTTCGTCACAGCTCTCGGCATCGCGTCGCCCGCCGGCGCGCAGGCGCCTCCGCTGGCTCGGCTGATACCCTTGGCGCTCGCCGATGCTGCCGAGACGGAGCCGCGTCCGGCGCCCGACGACGGCGTGCACCATTTCGTGATCGGTGACCTCACGCCCTCGCCGTCCGAGCTCAACGCGGCGCTGGCGCTGCAGATGACCACCTTTCCGGTGAGCGTCGCGTGGGAGGGAGCGCCCGCAACCTCGCTCGGTGCAGGGCGACCCGAGCTGCCGGCGTACCGCTCGGTCCCGCGCTCGTCGTTTGCCGAGCGCGCCACCACGCTCGGGCAGGACTCGCTCAGCGTCGGCTTCACACAGCAGTCGTACCACTACAGGGCGCTCGACGGCCTCGACATCGAGAGCGACGAAGTGCGGTTCTTCCTGGAGCACAACAATTGTTGCGGGCCCAGCGCTGATCCGTCAGCAGCCACAGACTTAGAGCCGGCCTTCGAGCGGGACCTCCTCGAACAGGCGCTCTCGGTCGACATGGACCGAACGGTGTACGCGTTTGCAGTCGGCTACGGCGTCACCAGCCGCTTGGATGTCGGCGCCACGCTGCCGCTCGTCAAGGTGAACCTGCGTACGCGTGTGACGTCGCGGCTGCGGCGGACGGTCACCGCCGGCTCGGTGACGCCCCACCGGTTCGATCCGCTCGAAGTAGAGCACCGAACGACGTATGCGGACGGCACGGCGCACGGGCTCGGCGATATCGCGCTCCGCGCGAAGTACGCGCTCCTCGAGACGGCTGGCGGAGGGCTCGCTGCGAGCGTGAGCGTGACGCTGCCCACCGGGGACGCGGCAAATCTGCTTGGATCGGGCGTCACGCGCACCGAGGGCCGCGTCATCTGGTCGGAGCGGTTCGGCGGCAGATGGGGGGCTCACGTCAACGGCAGCTATACGCGCTCGACTGGAGACGCGGCCGACGAGCTCGGACTCCCGACAAATGGCCTGGACGACACGGCGCTCGAGCTGACGGTGCCGGATGAGATCGGCGCGGTGGCTGGCGTCGACGTTCCGCTGTTGCCGCGGGTCGCCGTATCGGCCGACCTCGTGATGCGACACTTGCGTGGGCTGTCGCGATTCGACGCGGGCGAGACGAGGTTTCCGTCGCGCGGCCCCGGCCGGCTCCCCTCGGCCGCGTTCGTCGCGCCCGACAACCTGCAGGTCACCGGGCGTGAGACCGACGTCACGCAGCTCTTCACGGCGATTGGCGTTCGACTGCACCTCGGCCGGGCGCTGTTGCTCAGCGCCGACGCGCTGTTTCCCGTCGTCGACCAGGGCTTCGTGCCGCGAGGTGTGGTTGTCGGCTTTAGCATGGCTCAATGAGGAGCGCTACAGGACTAAGTCGTGTCCGACGATCTCGAAACTCTCGTTGGAAGTGGCGACTTCGTGTTCCGTGAGGGAGACGAGGGGGGCGAGCTCTACGTCATCGAAGAGGGACAGGTCGAGCTCGTCGCGGGCCCGGCGCATACGAGAGTGGCGCTTCTCGACGTCGGCGACTTCTTTGGCGAGCGGTCAGTGCTCGAGGACGCGCCGCGCGAGGTGTCGGCGCGGGCGGTCACCGAATGTCGTCTTCTCCGTCTCGATCGCGTGAGCTTCCATGAGATCGTGGCACGGAGCCCCGAGGTCGCGCTGCTGATGGCGCGCCACTTGAGCCGGCGCGCCGTTGCCGCGCCGACTCCCGCGATGTCCGCCGTGCTCGTGCACGAAACATCGGGCACGCGCTTCCCGCTGCGTGCCGAGAGCACCGTCGGCCGCGTCAGCCGCACGACGGGCGCGGCGCCGGACGTCGACCTCACCGCGCTCGACTCCGACAAGATGCTGAGCCGTCGTCACGCGCGAATTGCCATGAGACCTGAGGGCTTCTACCTACGGGAGGACGAAGGTCGAAACGGCACGTTCGTCAACGGCGAGCGCCTGGGCTCGGGCGTCGAAGTGCGACTCTCGCACGGCGACCGCATCCGGTTCGGGCCTGTCGAGGTCGTGATACGTCTGTCGTGAGCGGCTCTATCCGCCGACCTGCTTGATAACGTTGTCACTTCCAGGGTTGACGACCTTGGGCTCCGGCGCGTCGACGCCGCGCTCCCACAAGACCTCGTTGTCACGTCCTGGCGCGTAGATGACGCCCACGGCTTCGGCTTCCACGCTGTTGCCGTTTCCCACCAGCTCGAGGCGCGCACAGTCGCCAACGAGCGTCAACTCGTTTTCGTTGCCGAGCACGACGACCTCGTGGCCTGCGCACTCGATTGTCTGTTGCCGCTCGTTCTCCTCGATGACGAGACGCTCGCCCGACCCCGCACTGGCTTGCGAGGGTGGCGACGGCTCCTGTTCCGAGGCCTCAGGCGCGGCGGCGGGCTCCGGTTGGCTTCGTTCTCGATCAGACTCCCGTCCCGTCACGCTGACACGGCCGGTACTGTCGATCCCCACCGTCTTGCCTCCCGCGTCCAGTGAGACACCACCGGGGGAGGGTTTGATGTCGGCCCGCTTGCCCTCGCTGCCGGCGTCGATCGAGACGCCTTCGGCGGAGGATTTGATGTCGGCCCGCTTGCCGTCACTGCCAGCATCGATCGAGACGCCGTCCGCGGAGGGCTTGATGTTGGCCCGCTTGCCGTCGCTACCAGCATCGATCGAGACGCCTCCGGCGGAGCTCTTCACCTCCGCCTGCTTCTCGTCGCGACTGGCGCTCACGCCCGCGTCCGCCGTGTCAGCTGCGGAATCGTCGGCGCCTTCCGCTGCTGGCGGCGAATCGCTGGCCTCGGCGATGTCGATGACGAGGCGCCCGTCTTCGAGATCGTCCGGCGTCACGGTGATGACGCGGTCGGAGCTCTTGACGCGAACGGTGAGGATCTTGGCCTCGTCGTCTGTTGCCACCAGCTCGAGATCGGGATTGTTCTTGACGGCAATCGTGAGCGTTTCCAGTGAGTCGTCGCGCGAGGCGACTTGCATGCATGCTCCCGCCATGAGCATGGCCGCGACGAGCCCGTACATGAGTGCGACCTGAGCAATTGATGGTAGGCGTCTGATCATGTCTACCTCCAGGTTCACCGTAACTTTAGCACGCGTCCTAACCGTCGTAGCGGACGAGGAGCGCCGTCACGTTGTCGCGCCCTCCGACCTCGAGCGCACGGGCAATCAACCGCTCTGCAGAGGCCTCGAGCGAGGTCCGCGCCGCGAGCAGGTCCCGGATCTCGGAATCGGTAACCAGGTCGTGCAGGCCGTCGGTGCACAGGAGCAGCACGTCGCCCGAGGTCAGCGTGCGCTCGTAGATCTCGACGTCGGTATCCGCGAGGGTGCCGATCGCCTTGGTGATCACGTGGCGCAGTGGATGCCGCCTGAGCTGTTCCTCGTCGAGATCGGGCTCACGAGCACGCAGCGTCGCAATCCACGAATCGTCTTCCGTGAGGCGGGAAAGCGTGTGGTTCCGGAAGCTGTAGAGCCGGCTGTCTCCAACCGCGGTATACGTCAACCGGTTTCCGGTGATGAGGACCGCCACAATCGTGGTTCCCATGCCGGCGAACTCGACGCCGCTCTCGCTGACCTGAAAGGCTCGGCGGTTGGCGAGCCGCAAGGCGGTCCTGACACGATTGGCGTCGAACGACAACCGCATGTCGACACCAAACGGCCAGGTGAATTCTTCATCGTCTTTGGTGCGGCGGATGAACGTGTGCACGCTCTCGAGCGCCAGGCGCGAGGCGACTTCCCCTGCGCTGTGGCCGCCCATACCATCGGCGACGGCGAACAGGCCGAGATCGATGTCGTGAAAGAGCCCATCTTCGTTGGTGGGGCGAACCAAACCCTGGTGCGTGACGCCATGGGCTTCCAGCATCGCGTTCACTATTGCACAAGACAGGCGTCGCCTGACGACTGCTGATCCCTGACCCCTGATCGCTGATCTCTTTCCAACGGCAGAGGCAGATCCCCTATTGCACGGCTATTAGCTCTGGTGTATGCTACTCAACCCCAGCATCCTAAGACATTCAATTAGGACAGAAGACGCAAGAAACCGACGAAGCCGCCCCACGGCTCAGGCGGTCCGGCACCAAAACCGGTTCTCGGTGCGTGCGCCCTGTGTGTCTCAGGTCGTATGAACCGGTCTCGGTGCCTCTTTCTGGCCCGCTCTCCTGGTCGGAGCGGGCATTGACGGAGGTCGGCCACATGAGACGGAGAGATTCTCATCGCCGCGCCGGTCGAGTCGTGTTCCCGCTCTGCACAGCGGGACTCGCCCTGGTGCTCGTTGTTGCTTTGTCACCGGTCGTGCGCGCGTTGCCGGTTGGTGGGAGCGCCTACTACGCGTTCCTTGGCAATATAACCATCCTCGGCATTCCGGTCCCGCTCAACATCGGGCCTGCGCCGGTCGCGGAACAACCCGCTGGGGGCGGCACAAACACAGAGACGCTGGCGGGTCTCAACCTTGGTGTTCCGATTACCGGTCCCACCGTCTTCAGCACGGGGGCGATCGAGGCGCACACGGAGGGCGATCCCAACACGAACAGCACGCTGAGTCGCGCGACGGGTGGGCAGGCGGATCTCTTTCCGGTGCCGCTCACCGGGACGACTGGTTTGCTGCGCATCGGCGGCTTCGAGTTGGAATGCGTGCTGAACCCGACGGTCGGCCTTACCAGTCACGCGGCCATGGGCGGAGCGGAGTCGGCGCTGTTGCCCAATGCCATCGACAACGCCCTGTGGGCATCGCCTCCGCCCAATTCCGGCATGACGATCAACGGACTGGGCGAGGTGTTCTGGCACGTCGTCGAGAAGGAGCAGACGGCTACTGAAACGATCTACAGGTTCGACGGTGTTCGGATTGCCCTCAACGCCACAGCCATTCCGGCAGGAGGTGCGACGGGCGAGTTCATCTGGGGCCACGCCGAGTGCGCCGGCACGCGGCCCATTCCAACATCGGTCAGCCCGAGCGCCGGCCCGGCCGGCACCACGGTGACGATTACCGGCACAGGGTTCATCGATGGGCCCATGACGAGCGTGGACTTCGCTGGCGTTCCGGCCGCTGACTTCACCGTCCTGAGCGACACACAGATTCAAGCGACGGTTCCGGAGCTTCGCGGCGGCACCTGGGCGGTCAGCGTGACGACGCATGTGGATCGCGGTACGTTGCCGACGGTCTATACGTCGGACACACCGCCTGTCGGCACGACGGTCGACGGCAGCGCGTTCGGCGTGAGCCTGCAGCTCACGCCCGCCGGCCTGCCGATTGGCGATATCGGCATCGGTCCAGTACCGGCGGCGCAGCTCCCCGAGGGCGGCGGGTCGGA
>JBOGIN010001180.1:0-2144 GCA_050742275.1 Vicinamibacteraceae bacterium | reverse complement strand
CGAACGCACCGTCCAGACCCTGGGCAGCATCGACGTGCTGGTCAACAACGCGGCATACCAACAGCATCAACCGGATCTCACGTCAATCTCCGACGAGCAGTGGGATCACACGTTTCGGACGAATATCTACGGCTACTTCTATATGGTGCGCGCCGCGTTGCCCCACCTCCGGCCGGGAAGCGCCATTGTCAACGTCAGCTCGATCACCGGGCTCGAAGGGAACAAGCACTTGCTGGATTACTCGGCGACGAAGGGAGCGATCAACGCCTTTACGAAGGCGCTCGCGCAGAACCTGGTGCCGAAGGGCATTCGCGTGAACGCGATCGCGCCAGGCCCGGTCTGGACGCCGCTCAATCCGTCGGACACGGAGGCCGAAGCCATCGTGGACTTTGGTGCAGACGTGCCGATGCAGCGTCCGGCACAACCAGAGGAGATTGCGCCGGCCTGTGTCTTCTTCGCCTCGCGGGCCGACTCCGGTTACATCACGGGCGAGGTGTTGACGTTACTGGGCGGGCAGACGATTGCCTGAGACAACCGCGCATTGCCGGTGAGTCGGAGCGGCACGTTCCCGATGAGGTAGCAATTATGTTCGTGCACGGGATCGGCATCAGCCGCCGATGGTGGATTCCTGGCTATTCCTCGTACTGGAGCACCGACATCACCGACTCGCCTTCGAGCTTCGAGCGCCCCTTGAGCGCGACGAGCTCGATCAAGAACGCCACGCCGTGCACCGTGCCACCCAAGCCGCACACGAGATCCACCGTCGCGCGCGCGGTGCCGCCCGTCGCCAACAGATCATCGACGATCAATACCTGGTGAGCGCCACTGATGGCATCCTGGTGCATCTCGAGACTGTCGGTGCCGTACTCGAGATCGTAGGAGACGCGGACCGTCTTGGCAGGGAGCTTCCCAACCTTGCGCACCGGCACGAAGCCGGCTCCCAGTCGATCCGCCACGGCCGCACCGAGGATGAATCCGCGGCTCTCAATGCCCACCACGAGGTCGATGTTGCTCGTCGCGTATGGGGCGCTGAGCGCATCGATCGCCAGCCTCAAGCCATCCCGGTCCTGAAGCAGCGTCGTAATGTCGTAGAAGAGAATCCCCGGCTTTGGAAAGTCGGGGATGTGTCGGATCTTGCTCTTGAGCGTGTCGCTTGTCGCTGTGGTGTTCATGCGTCTCCTGACTGTCAACGAATCCGAAATCCAGTCACTCGTCCCGTGGGCGGTTCTGCCTCCGTCGTGACTTCCTCCACGCGGGCGCCCGGTGGGCCCTGCCGAATCGTGCGCTCGAAGCGAGCAACCGCCTCTGCCTCCCCCTCGACCGCGATCTCGACCCGGCCGTCGGCCAGGTTTCGCGCGTGGCCGGAGAGCCCCTCGCGAACGGCGGCGTCCTCGGTGAAGAACCGAAATCCCACGCCCTGTACGCGCCCCGACACCCGATAACGATAGGCGACGATCATCGCCGCTATCTTATAGCCGATACCATCGGATGGCATTCCGGTGGAAGAATGCCGCCCGGGCGTCTGCCGACAACGGCTCCACGAGCCGCTGAACGGCATCGAGCCAGTCGACATACGTGGTCCGTAACAGACAGACGGGCCAGTCGGACCCGAACATCACCCGACCAGGGCCAAAGCTGTTCCACACGACGTCGAAGTAAGGCTCGAGCAGGGCGAGGTCCCACGCTGGCTCGCGCACCTCGGTGACAACGCCAGAGAACTTGCACGCGACATGGGGCCGTTCCGCCAGGCGTGCGATCCGAGCGGCCCAGCTCGTCGCGCGAGCGCCACGTCGGATCACCGGCTTGCCGATGTGGTCGAGCACGAAGCGCTGGTCAGGATGCCGATCGACGAAGCGGAGGGTGGCTTCCAGTTGATCTTCGTAGACGAGCAGGTCGTACGTGAGGCGGCGTCTGGTGACCTCGCGTAATGCGCGGTTGAAGTCTTCATTCGCGAAAAACGCCTCGTCTGGCTGGCCCTGCGCGATCTCACGCACCCCTTTGAAGCGTGGATCGGCGGTGAATCGATCGAGGATTTCGCCAACCCGCCCACCCTCGAGAGGCGCCCAGCCGACGACGCCGCGCACCCGCGGCATGGTGCGCGCCTGTTCGAGGAGGAACTCCGTCTCGGCGATCGAGCGACGCGC
>JBOGIN010001179.1:0-3231 GCA_050742275.1 Vicinamibacteraceae bacterium | reverse complement strand
GAGGGAACACGGCGGCAGGAGAGCCCCATCCGCTGAGCGCGTTGTCCACGACGGCCTCAGCAGCGGTCGTCAAGATGCGCTCGGGGAGTGGCTCGGGCTGCGCGAGGAGTGACCAGGGCCAGAAAGCGAGCGCGAGCCTCGCATCGGCGCGCTCCCACGCAGCCTCGGTCGGAACGATGTCCAGGACGGCAAGGCCGTCGATGCGATCGGGATGATCGAGCGCCATGCGGTAGGCGACGCGGCCGCCGCGATCATGTCCGGCGACCGAAAAGCGGTTAAATCCCAGCCGATCCATGACTGCCACCATGTCTTGCGCCATGGCGCGCTTCGCGTAGGGCGCGTGATCGGGAGCCGAGGCCGGACAACCGCTGCGCCCGTAGCCGCGAAGATCGGCACAGACAACCGTGAACGTTCGGGCGAGCAGCGGCGCGACGCCGCGCCACATCAAATGCGTCTGTGGAAAGCCGTGCAACAGGAGAACCGGCGGCCCGGATCCGGACGAGCGCACAAAGATGCTCGTTTCGCCCGTCTGAATCTCCGCAGCTGTAAAGTCGTCCATCACTTCACGTGAGCTGTAATTCCTCTCCGTCCCGAGGAATCCGGACGCGTGGCTTCGCACGTGACTTGTCCAGCGCATCTCGCAGGGCGCGTCGCGTCAAAATGCAATGGTTGATGGCTTCCATGTGGACCGCAATCACGTCAGCCTTGGGCGCCGCCGCGCACACCTCGAGCACGTCAGACGTATCCATGGTGATGGGACCGCCTTCGAGGAACTGCGCCGCCCCCGCGTTCACGACGATGATATCCGGCTCGTGCGTCTCGATGGCGTCGGCTACCTCCGGGCACCAGACAGTGTCTCCAGCAACGTAAATCGTCGGTTGCCCAGGACTGCTCAATACGTACCCCGAAACCGGTGCCATTCGTCGTCCGACGTCACCACGCCCGTGCTGGGCGCTCGTGCGAGAGATCGTGAGCCCGTTCCAGGAGATCGAATCACCGACCGCTTGCGCTCCAGTGAATCCCCGTTGGCGAAACGCCGCGGCGTCAGGCGGCTGAATGAAGACAGTGGCATCCTTGGGAACGAGCTCGATGGCGGCGGTGTCCCAATGATCCGGATGCGTGTGTGTGACGAGGATGGCTTCGATCTCCGCCAACACGTTGTCGGCGGCCGCGGGAAGGGGCACCAAAGGGTTCCGCCGAGGTTGGGGAGAGTTGTCAATGGGCGGCATGATTCCTGGGGCACCGAGCATGGGGTCGACCATCAAGACTCTGCCGCCGTAGCGGATGATACAGGTGGCATGTCTGATCAATTGAATGCGTGTGGCGTTCGTGGGTGCGGCGGCACGTGCCAGGTCTGAGAGCGACACAGCCAGGCCGATGCCCACGCCCGCGCTAGATTTCAGAAAGGATCGTCTACTCGGCTTCATTCCAAACTCCTTGCCTTTCCTTGTATCGTGGATCGACCGGACATTCCATGGTAGTTTGGCGGAGTGCGTAGTCGTTCGCCCAATGGCGCGCGCCAGGTTGGGGAGCGGCGTCATCGCGGCACGTTGGAGCACGTGAGAACTACAGCGGTGCACCGGTAAGCACCGGCGCTTGCCGGTGGTTGGAACCGCACCCCTTGTCACCACGTCGTTGTGAATATGGCCAGACTCCCGTTTCGTCTGCTCGGACTTCTGCTGCTGACGGTGGCGATTGGCGTGTCCGGTTGTCAGGCGCTGTTCTTGCCGACCGAGACCGTGAATCCCGTGCCGACGTTCGAGCGCGGTCGAGAGTGATAGTGGGCACGGGATTTTCCGGTGAAGATCGTCGCAGTCCCGTGAAGGGGCTCCTCAGCCGCGCACGCGTGTGGGCGCCGGTCGCGAAGGCTGCCGCGCTCTTCGTGTTGCCCCTGCCGCTCGTGCTCGCGGTATTGGCGGACCTGGTCGCCGGCGACGTTGGGAGGTTGGCCTACTCCGGAGGCGCGTTGGCCTGCCTCTGGGGGGCGGGCGTGCTCACATGGAGGGCGCTCGTCGCGGAGGCGCGCTATTTTCTGGGCGAGCGCCCCGACCCGCCGGCCATCCCGTTGAAGCTCGTGAGCGCGGCGATCACCGCGGGCGGCGCCTTCCTTGCCGCGGCCGCCGGCGGCCATGGGCTCCCGGGCGGCCTGGTCTTCGCAGCGCTCGGCGCGCTCGGCCACGCGGCGTTCTACGGCGGCGACCTCAAGGCCCGGCGTATCGAGGTCGCAGTCGTTGACGGCGTCGACCGGTCGGCGGTGACGTTGCAGCTCAAGCAGGCGTATGGACGCCTGCGCGGCATCGAGGCGGCCGCGCGTGCGATCGCCGTGCCAGAGTTCACCGAGCGGCTGCTGCGCATCACGAACATCGGCCGCACCATCCTCCTCGAGATCGAGCAAGACCCGCGAGAGGCGGTTCGAGCTCGTCGCTTCCTCAACGTTCACCTGGACAGCGCGGAGCGCGTGACCCAGGAATACGCGCGCACCCACCGGCAGCTTCGCAGCCGGCCGCTCGAACAAAGCTTCCGCCAGCTCCTGATCGACATGGAGAGCACGTTCGCGCGCCAGCACAGGAAGCTCCTCGAGCACGACATGCTCTCGCTGGACGTGGACATCGAGGTGCTGAACGCGCGCCTCAAGCAGGAGCTGCCCCAGCGTCAGCCCGTGGCTGCGCGTCAGCTCCGTTCCGGAGGCACATCATGACCGAGCCCGACAGCACAGCGGCATCGCCGACCGACTTGGCCCCGACCTCACCGGTGCCGCCGACGGAGGTGGTGCCGTACGCCGCTGTCCGTCCTGAGCGAAAGGCGGAGATCGAGCGGGCGATGTCCGAGATCGAGCTCACCGACAGCAACTCCATCCTCTTCTTTGGCACTGCGGCGCAGGACGAAGTGACCTCCGTCGCGGACGAGATGCTCGAGGGTGTGCGCCACAAGGACACCGGTCCTGCCGGTCGAGCGCTGAACGAGATGGTCAAGACGTTGCGCGACCTGCCGGTGGACGATCTCGACCCGAAGAAGAAGCGCGGGCTCCTGTCGCGCCTCCTTGGCCGTGCGAAGCCGGTTGCGCGAGTGCTGCAGCGGTATGGACAGGTGCGAACGCAGGTCGATGCCATCAGCAATCGGCTCGATGCGGAGACGGGCGGGCTGATGAAGGACATCGCGATGCTCGACCGCCTGTACGACAGGACCGTCGACTATTTCGACAAGCTCGCGGTGTACATCGCGGCCGGTGAG
>JBOGIN010001178.1:0-2789 GCA_050742275.1 Vicinamibacteraceae bacterium | reverse complement strand
GTACTGCACCGCGCTCGACCTGTTGGACGCTTTCCGGAAGGCGCCGACCGTCAGGCTCAGGGGAGAAGTGGTCGGGACGAGCTAAACTGTGACGGGTGAAGGGTGAGAAGGTGACAAGGTGAGGGGTTATTCTCACGCACGTAGCGCGGGGCCTTCAGGCCCCGCGTCTGACCCTTCGCCCTGTCGCCGTCGCTGAACCTACCAATCGTCCATGTCTCGTGTCCTGGTTGTAGAAGACGACGCCGATATCGCGGACCTGGTCAGGCTGTACCTCCAGCGGGCAGGTCACGAGGTGCAGTGCCTGCATTCTGGCGCTGACGCGCTCCGGCTGATGCTCGAGTCGATGCCGGATGTCGTCGTGCTCGATCGCATGTTGCCCGGAGTGGACGGTCTCGAGATCCTTCGTCTCGTGCGGACGACGCCCGAGCTCAAGCGCATCCCAATCCTGATGTTGACCGCGCGCGCGGCAGAAGCGGAGCGCATCCAGGGACTCGAGGTCGGCGCGGACGACTACGTGACGAAGCCGTTCAGTGCGAAGGAGCTCGTCGCGCGCGTCGCGGCTCTTCTGCGGCGCAGCTCGGCCGCCACGACCGCCGAGGACGTGCAGCAGCGCTACGGACCGGTCGTGCTCGATCTCGATCGACACGTCGTGACGAACGAAGGGCAGGAGGTGAAGCTCACCGCGAAGGAGTTCCTGCTGCTGCAGTATTTTCTCGAGCACCGCGGGCGCCTGCTGTCGCGCGAAATGCTGCTGACCAACGTCTGGGGATATACCTACACTGGCGGCACTCGGACCGTGGATGTGCATATCCGCCGCCTGCGCGAGAAGCTGCCGGTCCTCGGCGAGGCGATCGAAACGGTGAAACAGTTCGGATACAAGCTGAGAAATCTGGAAGAACAGTCGTAATGCCGCAGAGAAGCCCGAGCTCAAGAGTAATTCGAGTTTCGACATTCGTGGGGGCCGGCTTTAGCCGGCCCTGGGCCGCCTGAAGGCGGCCCCTACATGAGTTCTTCAGAGGCTCTCAAGGCGGTCACGGATCTTCGTCATGCGCCGCTCTACCGTCGCTCTTCTCGTCATCGTGGCCGCGGCAGTCGGGGTGTTGCTGGTGGTGCTCGCCGACGCTCCCGGTGCCGCCGGCTCCGATGGCATTCCGCCGCGCGCTGTCCTCGTCGCCTGTCTCGTGGCGCTCGCCACCGCGGCCATGACGTCTTGGCTCGACCGCCGCGCGCTTCGCCGGCGTGCATCTGCGCTCGCCGAAGCCATCAAGCAGCTCCCCGCGCCCGGAGGCGCCACACGCCTCGTCCACCAGGCCGACGACGAGCTCCAAGAGATCGCGCAAGCGGTCAACGCGACCGCCGACGCCATAGGGCAGCGGCTGAGCGATGCAGCCCACGAGCGGGCGCGGATGGAAGCGATCCTCGCCAGCATGCTCGAGGGCGTGTTCGTCGTGGATCGCGACGGTGAGGTCGTCCTGGCGAACGACGCGGCGCGCGGCCTCCTGCCTCTCGGCGACACGCCTATCGGCCGCCGCTACGTCGAGCTCATTCGCCAGCCCGATATCATCCAACAGATTGGGAACGCCCTTGCCGGCGCGACGCCGTCAGCGGTCGAGGTGGTGTTTGCTCGCGAGGCGCAGCGGATCTTCCTGGCGCGCGCCGCACCGGTGCTCCCTTCGGCTGGCACCGGCGCGGTCCTCGTCTTGCACGACATCACGGACCTGCGTCGTGCCGATCGCATGCGCCGCGATTTCGTCGCAAACGTGTCACACGAGCTGCGAACGCCGCTCACCGCCATCCGCGGCTATGTCGAAGCGCTCATCGACGAAGGTCCGCACACGCCGCAGGTCCAGCGCTTCTTGGAGATCATCGGCCGTCATGCGGCGCGCATGGAACGGCTGGTCCAGGATCTCCTGCGCCTGGCCCGGCTCGATGCCGGCCAAGAAGCCCTGGATCTCGTCACGTGCTCGACCGACGCGCTCTTCGCCGCCGTCGTGGACGACCTCCGCCCCTCCATCGAGAACCGGCGGCAAGACGTGGAGATCAGGGTCGAGCGCGAGGCGGCCACACTCGTCGTCGACCCCGCCAAGCTGCACGACGTGCTGCACAACCTGGTCGAGAACGCGTCGAACTACTCGCCCGAGCGCGCGCGGATCACGCTCTCCGCCGAGGTGAACGGGGACCGCTTCCTGCTGCGCGTGGCCGACACCGGACCGGGGATCGCGGAGAACCATCTTCCGCGAATCTTCGAGCGCTTCTATCGCGTGGACAAAGCAAGATCGCGCGAAGCGGGGGGCACCGGCCTTGGCCTGTCGATCGTGCGGCACCTCGTCGAGCTGCATGGCGGCGCCGTCTCTGCCGCGAATCGTTCCGGGGGCGGCGCGCTCTTCACGGTCAGCCTTCCTCGCCGCACCGATTGAAGGCGTCAGGGGTCAGGCGTCAGGGGTCAGTAGGTGTCAGGCCTGAGGCCCGCTGATCCCTGACCCCTGATCCCTGACACCTTTCTTAACACCGATGTAACGGACGTCTTACGTCCTCGTCACACCCCCGCTATACCCTTCACCCGAAGCTCGGGCTTGCTCAGCAGCTCGATGTTGGTATGCACCTCCCGGTTCGACTCTCGAGGAGCTTATGAAATCCCCACATTTGATGGGCGCCACGCTGTGGCTCGTTGTCACGGCGTGCGCTGTTCCTGGTTTTGCGCAAGACACGGCTAGTGCCGACAGTCCCGCCGGGGCCACGGTCCGCGTGGCGGGGCGGGTGCTCGACTCACAGAATGCCGTGCCACTCCC
>JBOGIN010001177.1:0-7199 GCA_050742275.1 Vicinamibacteraceae bacterium | reverse complement strand
GTCGTCGCCTTCGCGACGATGTGGGTCACCCCAAGCTCCTTGAGCACCATGACGATGAGCACGCTCGACTCGACGTTCTCACCAATCGAGACGACGGCGATCTCGACGTCCGACACACCGGCTGCCGTGAGCGCCTTCTCGTCCGTGGCATCGAGCTGCATCACGTGACCGAGCGTATCGGCGAGGTTGCGCACCTTCTCCTCGTCGCTGTCCACGCCGATGACGTCGTGGCCGAGGTCCGAGAGCGCTTCTGCCACCGCAGAGCCGAATCGTCCAAGGCCAACCACCGCCACTGATTTACGCGCCATAGGTCCTCACCCGATGAGCAGCTTGCCTTCCGGATACCTCACACGCTCCGTGCGGCGACCGCCGGCAAGCGCGACAGCCAGCGTGAGCGGGCCCACACGCCCCATCAGCATGAGCGCCACCAGTAATACCTTACCTGCGTCGGAGAAGACCGCGGCCAGGCTCACCGGCTGTCCCGGGACTCCAACGGAGAGTCCCACGGTGCCAAACGCGGACGTCGCCTCGAAGAGCGTCGGGAGAAACCCTCGCTCTTCGATCACCAACAAGAGGCCCGCAACGGCATTGAGCACGAGAAATGCAATCAGGCACACGAAGAATGCGCGGGCTACGAGGTCGGCAGGCAGCAGCCGGTGCCAGAGGACTGGGCCCGCCTCGCGGCGAACGGTCGCCCAGAGCGCCAGCACGGTCATGCCGAAGGTTGTGACCTTTACGCCACCGCCGGTGCCACCCGGCGCAGCACCGATGAACATCAGGGCCATCATGAAGAAGAGCGAGGGCTCGCGCAGCGCGCCGATCTCGAGCGTATTGAAGCCCGCCGTGCGCGGCGTCACTCCCTGAAAAAATGCCGTGAGCCAGGCCTCGCCCGCTGACAGCGGACCAAGCGTCGCCCCATTGCCGCGCTCCAGCGCATACATCGTCAACGTCGCGCCGACCATGAGCAGGAGCGTCGACACGAGGACGAACCGCGTGTGCAGAGACCACCGTGGCCCGCGACGCCGCGCCACGTCGGCGAGCACGACGAAGCCAAGCCCACCGCTAATGAACAACCCGCTGATGACGGCATTGACGAGCAGGTCACCGCGGTACTCGATCAAGCTGGTCGAGAACAGGCTGAAGCCGGCGTTGTTGAACGCGGAAACGGCGTGAAAGATCGCGTGGTATACGGCTCGGCCCGGAGTGAGCTCGTCCCACCAGTGCCACGCCAGTACAGCCGCGCCAACGAGCTCGAAGCCGAGCGACACCTTGAATGCGAGAAGGGCAAATCGGCCGATCTCCTGGAGCGTGAGCGTGTTCAGGCCTGCATGGAGCACGAGCCGTTCCTGCAAGGTCAGGCGCCGCCCGATGAGCGCGGCGAACACGGTGGTGACCGTCATGTAGCCGAGCCCGCCCAACTGGATCAAGAGGAGAATGATCGCGTGCCCGAACGGCGAGAGAGCGGTCGGCGTATCGACGACGATCAGGCCGGTTACGCACACGGCCGACGTCGCCGTGAAGAGCGCATCGACCCAGTCGAGCGGCTCGGGCGTTGCGCTGGCAACGGGCAGCTTCAGGAGCAGCGTCCCAGCGAGGATGACGCCGACGAAGGAGGCCACGATGACGCGCGGGGGCGAAAGGCGGCGTAGACGACGCCACATGCGCTCTACAGAGTAGTGCAGGAAACGGGAAACGGGAAACAGGATTCAGGATTCGGGATTCAGGATTCACTTTGCCAACACGCGCACTAGCTTGAAGAAGACGTCGGTGTTCTCGTAGGTGCCGGTGAAGCGCAGCGCCCCCGGGCCGCTGGCGGAAAGCGGCACGTCGGTGGCGGTGTGGCCGGAGATCGTGTGGGGCTCCGAGGGGATGTCCCCGCGGCAACGGTCCTCAGCCTTGCAGGCTTGCGCTCCGTTCTCAATCGTGCCCTTGACGAGAAAGCCCGGGATCCTGCGACCGGCCGTCGTTCGATTGTCGCTCTCCGCGGCGCCTCCATCCCGTTCCGGGTTCGCGACCGCCGTCGGACGCTCGGTATCGTCCGAGGGCTCGAGCACGACCGTGGGCACCCGCGCAACGCGATTCGAGATCCAGTTCTCGTAGTGGTCCGGCCCAGCCGCCCAGCCGAGCAGGAGCTTGCGCGACGGATCGGGGTCGCGCGGATATCCCTGCTCACCCGCCTCGTAGTTCAGCGTGAAGTCCAGGAGCTGCTCGGGCTTGAAGCGAAACACGGCGGCGTAGTCCCGCACGGCGGCGCCCAGCGCGGTCGGCCCGTACGCCTCGTTGCCCACACCGACGATTGCCAAGCCGCCCGTTTCATGATCCGCCGTGACCAGGACCAGCGTCTCGTTCGTCGGGTCTGCGTCGGTGTTCGTCGTCTTCGCGAAATCGAGCGCGACTTGGACCGCACGGTCGAGCTCGATGACATCCCAAATCGTGCGCTCTGCATCGACGGCGTGGGCCTGCTTGTCGACGGAAGCTCCTTCGATCAGCAGATAGAAGCCGGCAGGTGAATGGGTGGAGAGGCTGCGTATTGCGGCTCGCGTCATGTCGTCGAGCATGGGCTGATCGCGCAACTTGGCGTTCCTCTCCAGCGCCAGCTCCTGGCTGTAGCGTCCCGCGCCGACCTTGTCGAACGCAACGGTCATATGCGATGGATGGAACAGGCCGAGCAGGCGGGCCGGCGGCTTCGCGTCCGCCTGGAGGGCACGGAGCTCGGCGCCGGTCGTCACGAGTCGATACCCGGCATCTCGATAGTCGCCGGCGAGGTCGCGCCCGTCGGCGCGCCGGCCGTCCCGCTCGCCGTCTGGCGAGAAGTGGCGGGCGCCGCCGCCCAGGAGAACGCTGATCCCGTTGGTGTCCCGCTCGTCGAAGTACTGCGCGGCAATGCCATCCCCAGCGGAACGCTCCGAGGTGTGCGCGGCGTTACCTGCCGGTGTCGCATCGGTGATATCCGCCGTCGTGACGAGGCCGATGTTGAACCCAGGGCCCCGCGTGCGCCGCAACATCTCGCCCAGGTACTCCACCCGCGGGTTGTCGAACGCATCGTCCGTGTTGTCCGGGTAGACGCCGACCTGATTGTTCGCCCCTTTCTGGCCCGTGACATACGACGACATCCCAGGTGCGGAGTCGGTAATCACCGCGTTGAGCGACGAAGTCATCACGAGGCCGGTCGCTTCCATGGCGTCCATCGCGAGACGCCCGGCCGCCTTGCCAGATCGAAGCCCACGCGAGACGAGCCGCGCGGCGGTGCGATGCGCGGCCCCCATGCCGTCGCCCAGAAGCAGGATCACGTTGCGCACCCGTGGCGCCTTCTCGGCATCCGCCTCCAACCCGTGCACGTGGATCTGGACCCTCGCGGAGGCATTGTCAGCCGTCCGCGCGGAGACCGTGTGCACGCCCGGTTCGTCGAAGCTCAGACCTCTGATGAGAAGATTCGTGCTGTTGGTCGGTGCCCGACCGGCGCGCTGACGACCAGGGCCGCTGGCGCCGGTCCCGCCAGCGCCGCGCTCGCCGCCCACACCGGCGTCCAGGCTATTGCGGCCCGTGACCTCGTCACCGTCGAGCACGACGCGTAGACCGCGCGGCGCCGGACCGCCATCCGGACCGGTCGCTTCGATGCGCAGGTCGAAACGCTGGCCGATGGCAAGCTCGGCGCCATCGGTCGGCATGATGCGGATCCGGCTCGACTGCGCGAGCGCGGGCGGCGCGGCGGCGAGAACAAGGAGCCCTTGAACGACGACGGCAACGAGCGCGAAGAGACACGACCGCTTGGACATGGCTTCCATTCTAAGCGCGCCCTGTGACGGCTCGCTGGAGAGGAAGCCATGGCCATGCGGGCATGCCGAGCGAAGGTGCGGATCAGCGCGCCTGCGCGGCGGCGGGCTGATAGGTTCCGGGCGTGGCGCAGAACGCAATGTTGAGGCGATTCCAGGAGTTGATGGCTGCAACCGCCAACGTTAGATCGGCGAGCTCCGTCTCGCTGAACTGCTTCCGCGCGGCCTCGAACACCTCGTCTGGCACCTGGCCGCCCGTCAGTCGTGTCACCGCCTCCGCCCACGTCAAGGCGGCGCGCTCACGCTCCGTGTAGAAGGGGGATTCTTTCCACGCGTCCAGCAGATACAGTCGCTGCTCGGTCTCGCCGGCGGCGCGCAGATCCTTGGAGTGCATGTCGATGCAGTAGGCGCAGCCATTGAGCTGCGAGACACGGAGCTTGATCAGATGCAGGAGGCTCTGTTCCAGGCCGGAGCCGTGAAGATGCGTTTCCAGGCCGAGCATCGCCTTGAACGCGCCGGGTGCCGATTCACGATAGTTGATTCGTTCCATGAGTGCCTCCGTGATGTAGTCGAGTGATGAGATCCTTCAGCTTGTCGGGATTCAGTTGCTGATAGATGCTGCTGATGCGAGCCTCCGGGGCCGTCTCGATCACGAGCACGGACACCGGCTGGGCGTCGTGCCACATGACCAGGCCGGGTTCGCCGTTGACGGTCGCGGGCGTGTATCTGACCCGGCCCTGCCATTTCGTGGCGACCCCGGCGAACAGGCGGGCCACGCGATCGATGCCAGAAACGATCTTGGTTGCCGCTGGCGCCTTCCCGCCGCCATCCGATATGAGCGTAATATCCGGGGCAAAGACCGCTCGCAGCGCCTCTTCGTCAGCGAGGTGCATGGCCGCCGTGAACTGCTCCAGTAGATGGCGTTGCTCCTCGTGATTCGTTTCGAACCGCGAGCGGTCGTGCCTGACACGGCCTCGCGCGCGGTGGACCATCTGGCGACACGCCGCTTCTCGCTCGCCAAGAATGCGGGCGATCGTGGGATAGTCGCAGTCGAACACCTCGTGCAGGAGGAACCCGGCGCGCTCCTCCGGCGAGAGCCGTTCGAGCAGCGTCAGAAAGGCGAGGGAGAGGCTCGAGGCGAGCTCCGCCTTGTCTTCGGGCGAAGACTCCGGCTCCACCGCGATCGGCTCGGGCAGCCACGGTCCGACGTACCGCTCGCGCTCCACGGATGCTGCGCGCAAGCGATCGATGCAGAGCCGCGTGACAATCGTCACCAGCCAGGCCTCACTGGAGCGTACGACCTCGGCGTTGGTCGTGTGCCAGCGAAGATAGGCTTCCTGCACCATGTCCTCCGCGTCCGCCCGGGAACCGAGCATCCGATACGCAATCGCGAAGAGGCGGCCCCGATACCGCTCGAACTCTGCCGTGCGCTCGTCCATCTCCACTACCGTAGACGAACGACCCGCGGCGGCTGTGACAGCCCACGGGCGTTCGTCACGGTCATGATGGATCAGGAAGCTACGCGGCGGTTGTCGTTCGTTCGGATGAAGAGCGGTTGGCCTTCGGCGGGCGTCCGAAGAAGCGTCGCCAGGCCAGTGCGAGACCGGTCCAGACGAGCAGTGCGCCGCCGGCCGAGACGATGGCCGCGATGGTCTGGCCGACGAGACCAAACACCTCACCGGTGTGCGCGAACCGCAGCCATGAGCGGAGGCGACTCCCGCGGGTCTGGCTGGAGAACGGCTCCCAGGCCAGGACCTCGCCGGTTGCCCGGTCCAGCGTGAGCGCGGCCCGCTTCTGCGGCTGTCCGCCCGTGCCGCTGTCGATCGTGAAGCTCACCGGCTGCCGTGAGGACGAGGAGAGCTGGAGTGTGATCCTGCGCCAGTCGGCAACCTGCCGCTCGGCGCGGGTCCACAGCAAATCCACGCCACCGAGCTCGAGGGCAGCAATCGTCCCCTCGTCTTGCGCAGCACCGCGGCTGCCGCCCCCTCCGCGTGATCCTCGCGCCTGGGGCTCTTCTCCGACGACGCGGTAGACGAGGTTGCTCGCCCACGGATACGAGATCACCGCTGCTGACAGGACAATGATGAAGAGCGGCACGGCGGACCAGAAGCCAATGACGTTGTGCCAGTTGAAATCACGCGCCTTGCCGGGGAGAGCGCGTCTGAACCAGGTCACGCTTCTCACCTGGCGCCAGGTCCATTTGCGTGGCCACCAGAGATACGGCCCAGACACAACGAGGAAGAGAAATGCGAGGTTGCAGGCGCCGGTGATCGCGCGCCCGGTCGTGCGGTGCTCATCGGATGCACCCAGCCAGCGGTGCCAGTCGGTCACATCCTGGAAGAATTGCCGAACGCCCGGCGAACCGTTGCCCAACACCGCACCGTTGTATGGGTTCACGTAGATCGCAGCGTCGCGTCCGAGTGCGAGGGCGGCAGGTGCGGTGGGGTCGGCGTGGAGGGTCAGGGCAGTGGGCGTGATGTCGGGGCGCGCCTCCGCCACGCGCGCCAGCAGCATTTCCACTGGAAGGCGGTCGAGTCTCGCGCCCGACGCGGGCGGCGCCACGTCGTAGCTCCACGTATCCGCCCACTCCATGATCTGCCGCTCGTAGGCGAGCAGGACACCGGTGACCGACATGATCAGGATCACGACGCCTGCGAAGACGCCGCAGACGAGGTGACACCAGAAGACAACGCTGCGAAAGAGCTTCATGTGATGCGAGGGAAAAAGATGACAGGTATCTTTTCTCCCTCAGACCTCCGCCCAGCGGCGGAGCAGGTTGTGGTAGACCCCGGTGAGCTGTACGACGGCGGGATGATCCGGTCGATCGCGGCCGACGCGCTGAATGGCGGTGTCCAGGTCGAACAAGAGCGTACGCTGGCCGTCATCCCGCACCATGCTCTGGATCCAGAAGAACGAGGCGAGCCGCGCTCCCTTCGTGACCGGGCGCACCGAATGCAGGCTGGTCGAGGGGTACAGCACCATGTGCCCCGCAGGCAGCTTGATCCGATGCACGCCGTAGGTGTCCTCCACCAGCAGCTCCCCACCCTCGTACTCGTCAGGACCTGTCAGGAACAGCGTCGCCGACAGATCGGTGCGAATGCGATGCGCTGTGCCGGTGACCTGGCGAATCGCGTTGTCGACGTGGTTGGCGAACGATTGCCCGCCCTGGTAACAGTTGAATAGCGGTGGAAACACGCGGAGGGGCAAGGCCGCGGCAATGAAGAGCGCGCTCTGCTGCAGCGCCGCAAGAATCTGGTCACCCACGTGCCGTGCGATGGCGTGACCTTCTGGAAGCTGTCTGTTGTCCTTTGCCAGAGTCGATTGGTGCCCGGCCGTCACGCGGCCATCCACCCACTCTGCCTGCTCCAGCTTGGCCCGTGCGTCCCTCACCTGCTCGCTCGTCAGGACGTCTGGAATGTGCAACAG
>JBOGIN010001176.1:0-7020 GCA_050742275.1 Vicinamibacteraceae bacterium | reverse complement strand
TGGGACTTCGAGTTCCTTAGCTTTATTCCAGGCGAGGAAGTCGCGTTCGACGGTGCGTGGCATTTCGCATGGATCCTCGAAGGGCGCGGCGTGCAGGACGTGTGGATCGTGCCCAAACGAGGGCGGGGACGCGCACACGCCGAGCAGTACGAGTACGGCAGCACGGTGCGCATCTACGATCCTGCGGCTGATGCGTGGCACGTGAATTGGCACGGCCCGCTTCGCCAGAACTTCCAACACTTCATCGCCAGACAGGTCGGCGATGAGATCGTGTTGACCGGCGGTAACGCTGGGGGCTTGCCAATGCGCTGGATTTTCTCCGGCATCCAGCCTACCAGTTTCGATTGGCGTGCTGAAGTATCAAGTGACAACGGCGCAACTTGGGTGATCGTACAGACCCTGCACGCGAAGCGTACTCGTAAATGACTTTCGGTGTCGGTAACGCTTTTCACCCGATGTAAGGGCAGGGACGGCGCCGTCCACATCCGTGCATGCAATCGTGGACCGTAAGCTTGGCAATCGTTTTGCCTTTCCGCACAGTGAGGCCATGCCAGACGGTGATCGCGACGATCCTGATGTCTGCCTTGTGAAGCGTCGTCTGCTGTTTTGGCGTAAGGAGGCACCGTGCGACGATATTACTCACGACGAACCATCTGCCTGCTTCCTGCGGCGCTGCTTGCAGCCATGACTTCGCTCACAGCGGTTGTTCCGGCCGTCGCCAACCCGGCCGAGCCGCGTCCGCCCTTGGACATCGAGGTGACCGAAGTGTTCCCATTCCGCCTGACAGTCTCCTGGACAGCCGTGGAGGTGCCGGACGCGGACACCACCGTCACGTACTTCCTCGAGCGAGTTCCGTTCGAGGGCCCCGCCGATCGTGTGTTCGCCTTCGAGACCGGTGGATCGTTATCGGTTGTTCCGGAGATTCCCCAGAGTTTCGTGGTGCGCACACACTTCTTCAACGCGAACACGAATCCTACCAACCGGCTGTCTCCGCCCAGCAAGATCATCACCGTGACGCCTCCGGGGCCGCCGGTGATCGAAGTCCTGGGCGGTCAGCTCGATGGGCACGACGTCACGCTCTCCTGGATCGCGCCGGACATCGGCACCGGGGCCGCCATGCCCATCAAGATCTTTCAGAATGGTGTGGTGACGTACTCCGTTCCAGGTACGAGCCCAGGCACGGTCACGCACAGGACGATCTTCGGGCTGCCTGGAGGCGAGACCCACAGGTTCACCGTGACCTACACGGACGGATTTGGCGAGACTCTGGCGCCACCAAGCGAGCCGATCGACGTCGCAGTCTCACCGTCCGATGACATCACGCCGCCCAGTCCGCCTACAAAGTTCCAGTTGACCCACACCGGCGCTGGAGATCTCCTGCTCACTTGGGACCTGGCGACAGATGACACCACGCCGCAGGCGGAGATCCGGTACGAGATACAACGGCCCGGCTCAACGCTGATCAGCCAAGTCGCGGCGCCGCCACTGTTTTACCCGCACCCCAATTCTCCGGCCGGCTTGGTCATGCGAGCCGTCGACGCGGCCGGAAACCGCTCGGCATTCGTCCCGATCGTCGAATGACTCGTCGAGCCTCGTCCGTCATGTGCGCATTCGGCTTCCGACGGTGGTCCTGGAGACATTTTGGAGACGGCGTGCCAGCGGCACCTGCGATCCTGTCGAGCTGAATGTGAAACTGCGGAGCCACTCATCTAGAACAAGACAAGTGGCGGCCTCCGCCGGTCGCGTGAGGCGAGATCGCGGCACTGACGCTACCGGCCGCGTGGCCGTCGGTTGTGCCGACCAGTCGCCCCCTCGGACGTCTGGCGACAATGACGGTCATGGTCAACCCTCATCTCGAAGCACCGTCATGGGTCCACCGCTGTCGCTCGCCTCGCCGGAACCCACGCTCCAACCATCCCGACCAAGGTCATCAAGAGGCAGGCAACGCTCAGCGCGATAGGATCCATCGTGGACACGTAGAACAGAAAACTCTTCAGAACGTGCGTCAGCGCAAAGGCGCCGGCCAGTCCGCCAGCGAGCCCCACGAGAAGCATCGAGAAGGCGCTGCGCAAAACGTACGACAGCACGTCGCCCTGCCGTGCACCTAACGCCATCCGGATGCCGATCTCGCGGCGCCGTTGCGCTACCGCATGCGCCAGGACGCCGTAAAGCCCGAGGGAGGCCAGCAGAGCCGCGACTCCGGCGAAGGCTCCAAGCACCCACGTAGACTGCTTTGCCCAGAGCATGCTCTGCTGCTTCACCTGCTCCATCGTTCTCACGTCGCCCAGGGGCAGGTTGGGATCGACCTGCCGCACCGCTTCTCGAATGCCGGTCATTACCGCTGACGGGTCGCTCTGAGTGCGAACCACAAGTTTGACATCCTGCTGTGGTACCTGGGCCAAAGGCATATAGGCTACCCGCTCTTGTGGCGTGTGCAGTCCATCGGTTCGCTCGCTGCGAATTACACCGACGATCTCCACATTCACCACACTCGTGGTCCACGTTCGCGGATCCAACACTGCCGCACAGGTGTTCTACCGGCGTTTGGGGTTCCAAGACTGCGGCCGGTTAACACGCCAGATGGTGATCGACGGTGTTGAGGACGACGAAGTGCTGATGGAGTTCTTTGTGATCTGACCTATCGGCGACAGCCCGCGGTTGGCACAGCTTGGCTGTGCTGGCGTGGTCGTGTCGGAGGTCGCGCGGGTGACAGCACCTATAGGTCCTCACACGGCTCAAAGCATTACATATGGCAAAGTTTGCCAGAGGCGCACAAGATTCACTGCGTCTCGTTCTGGACCTCGCGCTCCGGGCACGTCGAGTGTAATGACTGATCTTTCCCACGACCCCGGCACACGTTCGCTTTCAGTTGTAACCAAGTTCCCGGCTTCCCGACATCCGCCTGTAATGGGCACTCTCGACAATGCGCTGAGAGGAGCAGCAACTAGGAGGTGAGGCAATGACGTTACAAGGAAGAGACCGCGGACGCGCCGATGAGGGGACGCGCGACTCGAGCGGTCGGTCCCGGTCGATCTCGCAGGATGCGGCGGCGCCCGCGCGGAGCGCCAAGCGCCCAAGGCAGCGGCCTGCCATCCCTCGCATGAGCTGGCGGTACACGCTGCCGATGGTGATGGTGCTTGGCGTCGCGCTGTCAGGCGTCTTGCGCGAATCACCCCATGGTTCGATCATCCCGAACATGGCCGGGCTCATGGGAACGGCGGCGGCCGGGGCTGACGGTCGCGCAGGGCTGTGGACCGGCAGCTCGCACGTCACCTTTTCCAGGAGCACCAACGACTTCACCGTCGGCTACACGATGCGCAGCGACTTCTGGTTCCGGGTGGATTCGGACGGCAGCGTGCGCGGCAACGCGTATGCCGTGTATCAACCGACGTTCGACGCGGCAGGCATGAACAGCAAGATCACGATTGCCAAGAGCATCTACAGCGGCGCGCTCAGCCTGCTCCCCGGCGGTCAGATAGGCGTGTACAAGAACGCCATCGACGCCGGCAAGGCTGGCACGAACGTGGCTCTCAGTGGTCTTGTCGGCGTGGCCGGCGAGTACGAGGATCCCGAGCCGGTCCGGACCGGCAAGATCACCGGGGCGCTGCGCACGGCGGACGAGGTCGGCGGAGGCGCCTCCGGCACGTTGACACTCGCCTGGGCCGACGAGTCATCTCAGGCTACTGGCATTCCGGCGAAGATCTCCCTCCAGTACATTAACAAGAAGGAGCCGATCACGAGCTCGACGCTGAAGATCCAGACGCCGTGGCGGAAGCCGGCGACGATCGATCCGGACTCGGACGGCCGATTCGCGATTGCGCAGGACCAACAGAAGTCGTCGAAGGAGGGCATGAGCGAGTCGACCTTCTCCTACTGGAACGCCACACGCGTCGAGTGACCGCTCCAGCTCTTCGAGGGGTCGTTGCGAGATCAATCACTATCACTACAGTGCATCGAGATCGGCCCTGACCGAGAGCCAGCGAGACATCCTGCTGGTCTCAGAGGCCGGCGATGGCGGCGGGACTTCCTCGTATCGCATTCTCCCGATAGACGAGGCCGCGCTCGTCCGTGAGCCGCTCAGCGGTCGCGTCGATGGTGGCCTTCATCCGCGGGTCCGCAGCGCTCAGAAATCCGGTGATCGCCATCATCAGGTTCGAGTCCTTCGCGGCTCGCGAGCTCCGCTCGCCTTCGGGAGCTGCGGAACGCTGGGGGCGTGAATCTATAATCGCCTGATATCGCGCGCCGCGGGCCACCCGTCAACCGCTGTCGCCATCATGACGCCGCGCGGGACTACATCGGCGACGACCTCCACCGTCAGCGTCCCGGCAATCGTCGTATTGACGTCGTCGCGATCCAGTTTGCGGGTCGACACCGCAAACAGTTGATCGCCATCCGCCGTCGTCGTGTGATACGGCCTAATCGCGCGGGCGGCCCCCGCATCGGGCCGCACGGCGGCCACGTGATGCAGCCGCTCTCTCCAATCTCACCAAGGGGGTTCTACCACTTGACGGACACGACCGCCAGATATAATGTATGCGTTACTGAATTCAATATCGAAAGCATGACGAGCGGGTTCCGGCGAAGGCGGTTCCGATCCGCCCAGAGCTCGTGCCATACGCACAGGATCGTACGCGGCACGAAAGGGAGGAAACGTAGACATGCGAAAAGCCTGCTCAATCGGGTCATACGGGCTCACGCGCAGGCGAATGCTCGCGACGGCCACGGCTCTCGCCTCGGGGATTGCCCTGCCGGGACTCTCCGGAGGTGCTCGCGCGGATGGTCGGAACGACAGTCAAGCGGAGAGCTCGTCTGGACATCCCAAGACGATGCCACCACCGACGGACGCTCATCCACGTCTGGTGTTCGTTCCGGGCGAGGAAGAGGAGCAGCGGACATTCTACCGAGCGAACCCATTCTTCGAGCCCCTCAAGGCGCGGGCGACGGCACAGCCGATAGACTCCCCCGCCGCGTTGCGCGATGTTGCGTTCATCGCACAGGTCGAACAGGACGCCACTATGGCGGCGCTCGCTGTGGAGGCCTTTGGAGCGCTGACCGCGCCCGTCCTCGATGGCACATACAGTGAAGACGACGACCAGGCGCAGTCCATGACACTGACAAACCTGGGCTTCGCCTACGACTGGCTCCATCAGTATCTCGATGAGACCGCGAAAAGAGACGGCGCCGAGGCGCTCGTGCAGCTCATCGTCTACGCCAGGGAGAACTTCGCGTTCAACTTCCGTGGCACAGCAGAAGAATTCCCGTATGCCGCGTTCAACAACCACGCCATTCAGGCGTGGGCCGCGCAGGCGGTCGCGGGTCTGGCCGCAGCCGAGGAGCATCCGGACGCGCTCGGTTGGGCCGAGCAGGCCTACGACAACTTCGTCGGCGTGATCTTCCCGATCTTCGATCTGGTTGCGGGCGATGGCGGGACCGGGATCTGGGGCGAAGGGACCCACTACAACCAGGTGGCCTTGAAGCCGGTGTTTTACTTCATGGATTCCCTGCGTTCGTCCGCCGGTGTCAGTTTCTACGATTTCCCATGGGTGAGATCGTGCGTCTACTTCTGGCCATACGTCAACCGTCCAGACGACACGTTCTTGACGCTGGGTGATTGGTTTGCCCGCAGTGATCTCGACACCGTTCGCAACCTTTACTCGCGCACCTTCTGGGTGATCGCGAAGGCGGCCGCAGAAACAGGGGACCCGTACCTGCAAGCCTACGCCAACTCATCGATCGCCTGGATCCAGTCCGACCGTATGGAGGCGTGGAACATCGCTTGGTACAACCCCACGTTGAGCGAGCGACCAGTGAGTAACCTTCCCCGGGACCGGTTCTTCCGAAGCAATGCCCGCGACAGCGGAGAGAGCCTGGCCGTGCTGCGGAGCGGCTGGGACGACGGGGCCACGATCGTGTCAGTCTGCGGGGGCGACTGGACAGGGCACCATGACCACCTGGATGCCGCGGCGTTCACGATCTTCCACAAGGGCGACCTCGCGGCTGACCACGGCTACGAAGGCGAAACGCTCAACGACTGGCGTTTCTTCCGGCGCACCGCGGCGCACAGCAGCATCCTGGTGGACGCCCCAGAGGCCGCAGAAGAGCTGATCAATCACGAGTGGGGATGGGACGGTGGCGGACAGCGGGTCATCATCATCACCGACCGGCCACGGAATGTCGAACAATACAATCGGTTGCGTCACCCCGACTACCCCGAGCGCAGCCTCTTCGATACCGGCGCCATCGTGGACCGTCGATCCGCGGAAGACTATGCCTACGTCGTGGTCGACGCGACCCTAGCCTACCGTCGATCGCAGGTCGAACGGTTCTTTCGACACGTCCTCTTTCTCAAGCCACATGTACTCGTGGTTTACGACGTCTTGGCCACACCACCCGACAGATCCCCCATGTGGCTGATGCAGACGGTCACCCAGCCGCAGGTCGGCTCGGCGGCGTTCGGGGTAGTCAGCGGAGGTGGCGAGCTGCGCGCAGTAACGCTTCTACCGGAGCAGGCAACGGTCCAAGCCCCTGCGACCCTTGCTGGACATCGGGTGGAGGTCACCGGCGACGGATCGCCGGATAGGGATACCCATCGCTTCCTACACGTCTTGACGATCGGGGATGCCGGAAACGTGACGAGCGCGGAGACCCGGTGGGAACGCGAAGGAAACGAGCTCAACGTCTGGATCCGCCACGACGGAAGGAGCCGGACGGTGCATTTGCCCTGGAACGGTAAGCCAATGTAAGCGTGCCCAGCCCTTACGAGATCGGTGGACACATGACGCCCAGATCCGTCGTCGCCTTTCTTGGAGCGATTCTCTGCATCCTGGGCACGGCCTTCGCTCAGGATCCGCGCGGTTCTATTCGCGGGCGGGTCACTGATCCGTCGGGCGCGTTTCTGCCAGGAGCGACTGTATTTGTCGTGAATGTCACCACTGGTATTCGTGTGGCCGCCCAAGCCAACCAGGAAGGCATGTACAGTATTCCGTTTCTCCCGCCCGGCTCGTACAACGTCCATGCGGA
>JBOGIN010001175.1:0-1711 GCA_050742275.1 Vicinamibacteraceae bacterium | reverse complement strand
GGGTGCGGGGCATCTGCGAGAAGCCGCGGATCAAGTGCGCGGTGTGCCCGCATCGCCGCTTCCTTCCGGTCACCGACGATGTTGCTCGATGGCATTTGTCCGGGCGAGACGCGAGTGATCAGCCGTTCGTCGCTGGCGTCTACCCGCTACTGCTCGACGAGAGCTGCTACTTCCTGGCCGGCGACTTCGACAAGGCCGGATGGGAAGCCGATTCAGTCGCGTTCCTCGGCGGCTGTCGACGCCTCGGCCTGACCGCCGCCCTCGAGCGCTCGCGCTCCGGGCGTGGCGGCCACGTCTGGCTGTTCTTTGAGCACGCCGTTCCGGCGGCGCTGGCACGCCGGCTCGGTTCGCACCTGCTCACGGAGGCGATGGAGTACCGACCTGACATCGGCCTGGACTCCTACGATCGGCTCTTTCCGAACCAGGACACTCTGCCACAGGGCGGCTTCGGGAACCTGATCGCGCTACCCCTGCAGCGAGCAGCGCGTAACCAGGGCAATAGCGTGTTCGTTGACGACGACCTCGTGCCGTGGGCCGACCAATGGGCGTTTCTGTCGGGTCTACGGCGAATTCTTCGGGTCGAGGTCGAAGCCATCGTTCAGGACGCAGAACGACGTGGCCGAGTCCTGGGTGTGCGTCTGCCGCCGCAGGAAGACGGAGAAACCGAGCCCTGGGCTGCGCCACCCTCGCGCCGTCGGCGCGACGCGCCGATCGCGGACCGATGGCCCGAGGCGATGGAGCTCGTCTACGCCAATCAGATCTACGTCGCCAAGGAAGGACTGGCTCCTGGTCTGCGAAATCGCCTGCTCCGGATAGCGGCCTTCCAGAACCCGGAGTTCTACAAGGCGCAGGCGATGCGCCTGTCCACCTACGACAAGCCTCGCGTCGTCGCTTGCGCCGAGGACCATCCTCAACACATCGGCATGCCGCGCGGCTGCCTGGACGACATTCGCAGCGAATTGGCGAACCTCGGCATACGCGTCGTCGTTCGCGACGAACGTGAGGCGGGTCGCCTCCTGGACGTGACCTTCACCGGCGAACTGAGACCCGAGCAGATGGCCGCTGCCAAGGCGATGGCATCGCACGACACGGGCGTGCTGGCGGCGACGACGGCCTTCGGCAAGACGGTGATCGCCGCATGGCTGATCGCCCAGCGTCGGGTGAACACGCTGGTTCTGGTTCACCGACGGCAGCTCCTCGATCAATGGGTCGAGCGACTCTCAACGTTCCTTGGCGTGCCGGCGAAGTCGATCGGCCGTGTGGCCGGTGGCCAAAGGCGAACGACAGGTCAGATGGATGTAGCCCTCATACAGAGCCTCATCAAGAAGGACGTTGTCGACGACCTCGTCGCTGACTACGGCCACGTCATCGTTGACGAGTGTCACCACCTGTCGGCGCAGACCTTCGAGTCAGTCGCGCGACGGGCGAAGGCCCGGTTCGTGGTCGGGTTGTCGGCAACCGTGGCCCGCAAGGATGGGTATCATCCGATTGTCACCATGCAGTGCGGGCCGGTGCGCTATCGCGTGAACGCACGCGCCCAGGCTGCCTCACGCCCGTTCGAGCACTTCGTCCTCGTGCAGCCGACCGGGTTCCACTCCAGGCGCGCCCCTGATCCGGACCGGCGGGTAGAGTTCCAGGCGCTCTATCAGGAACTCGTCGCCGATACGACACGCAATCGCCGCATCGCGGATGACGTGACCGACGCCGTGAA
>JBOGIN010001174.1:0-1907 GCA_050742275.1 Vicinamibacteraceae bacterium | reverse complement strand
GTATCTGCTGCGCGATCTGGATACACGGTGGACGATCGAGAGTGCCATGGTGTCCTGAGTCCGACGAGCCCATCGACACGAACCCGCGTGTCAACCAGTCAGGGTTGCAATTGCATCTAGAGCAACTATAATAGTTTCAAGAGTGTGACATGCAGGAGAAGGTTTCCACCATCGACGTCCGTCAGCGGATTGGCGACTTGCTCAACCGAGTTGCGCTGCGGCACGACGAATTCGTGATCGAGCGCAAGGGTAAGCCGTTGGCCGCTTTGGTTCCAGTCGAGCGGCTTGCACAGATGCGCCGATTCGCGCGCCGACAGGCGCTAGATTTCATGGAAGCACAAGCGGGCGGTTCGTTGACTGACGAGGAAGCCATGGAACTGGCGCTCGAGGCACAACGAGCAGCTCGTAGGTCTGCACGAAGACCGCGGGCCAAATCGACCTGACGCGTGTACGGAGCTGTCCTCGACGCGAACGTCTACGTCAGCGCGATCATTCGCCCGGAGGGCCCGCCGGGCGAGATCATCGAGCGTTTCGTTCGCGACAGAGCGTTTGACCTGGTGCTCTCCGGAGCCATCGCTGAAGAAGTGCTGCGGGCGCTCGCGTACCCCAAGGTTCGCAAATGCATCCGACGCAAGATCGACCCCACGCTTTGGTTCGAAAACATCTTCCTATTGGCACGCGTGGTTCCCGGCGAGTATAAGGTCTCGGGCGTCAGCCGAGATCCTGACGATGACAAGTGTCTCGCGGCGGCCGTCGAAGGTCGGTGCCAGTACGCGGTCACCGGAGATCCAGACCTTCTGGTGCTGGAACATCATGATGATGTTCAGATTGTGAGCCCGAAGACATTTCTGGACCTGCTCCGCGCTTCACGTCCCGCCTCGACGTAGGCGTCCGCCACGAGGAGCTGTCCTTGCGTTGTCAAGGTCACGCCGGTCGGATAGTGGAGCGCCCCAGCACCAAGGCGGCCGACGTGCCCGATCACGCGATCGAAGGAACCATCGTCGCGCCGTCTGTTGTCACGTACTCACTCGACCGCGCAGGATAGTCAGCTCCATCGATTTGTTGACGATCGGCACGATGCCGAAGATCGCGAGCCGCGGTGTCACACCGACGGCGACCGCCAACGGTACGCTGTGCACGGTCAGCTCTCGCGCCGCGGGTGTTGGATCGTCGGTTGCCTGAATCAGGACGTACTGTCCGCGGATGACGGCCTGCGACTGCGGGACGGGCAGCGCTGTCAGAAACGTGATCGGCCCAGCCTCGGCACTTGCAGAGAGCCACATACTGGCAAGGCAAGCACCCAGGGAACCGATCCCGTCGACCTTTTCATGCGCCTCGTCTGCGTCCGGCCTGTTGTCACTGCGGTCCCTCCACCACGCATTCACCCTACAGTCTCCAGTCGCCTTGAAGGTCAAGCCTCGAACGTGATGCGTCTTGGCCGTCAGCCAATGATCTCGCGAAGGGCCGGCAACGCGGACGCGGCCGGGAGGACACGGACGCCGTCGACGACATACTCCCGCTGTCCGCCGTAGAGAAGTAAGCATCGGGCGACCGCGCAGTCGGTCTTGAACCTCCGACTGGCCGGCAGCTGAATCGCCCTGGCGAACATGTCGCCACTATTTCACAAAGAATGGCGGTAGAGTTGCCAGAATTCATCGTTGTCCTCGGCGGAGCCGCGGTCAGCGCCGTGCAATCAGCGTGCGATCCTGTTCAATTCGTTCGCCGCGGGCAGGCGACACACGGGCCCTCCGGCCGCGCGTGCGTCGGCCTCATCATGTGTGACGAGGATCGTGGGGAGCTGGCCCGACGCAATCTGGCCGAACACGAACTGCTGGATCTGCGCGCGAAGGGGCGTGTCGAGGCGGGAGAACGGCTCATCGAGCAAGAGCGCACGGGGCGTGGCCAGC
>JBOGIN010001173.1:0-7811 GCA_050742275.1 Vicinamibacteraceae bacterium | reverse complement strand
TGCGCGAGGTACTGGTGAAAGCTGTAATACACGGCGTAGTCGCGGCGGACGTGCCAGCCGTCGTAGTTCTGTGTGACGCCGTCGCCGTGGACCCAGACGATTGCCGGATGACGACGAGACCGGTCGAGAGTCGAGGAGACGAACAGATACGCCGGAACTTGTTGGCCGTCCGGCGCGCGGTACCGCACGAGCCGCGGCGCGATGAGCCCATCACGCGCGATAGACGAGGGCATCGAGCTGGAGAGCCGAACCGGCGGCGGAGCCGTGTCCGTTGCGGCCACGACATAGAGGTCAGCTGAGTTATGCGCGTCGGTGTGCTGATAGAGCACGCGCGTGCCATCGGGCGACCATCGTGGCTCGGTGTTGGTGCCGCGACCTGTCGTGAGACGTGTGACGGTTGCCGCGGAGAGATTCTCACCGAGCGTGGCAACCGCGATGTGCCGCGTGCCGGGATGGGGACCTTCGTTCGTGTCGAACGCCATACGCGAGCCGTCGGGCGACCAGGCGATTCGACTGATCTCGTACCGGCCCTTCGTGATCTGGACCGGCGGTCCGCCGCGGCTCGGCATCACATAGAGGTGATCCCAGCCGTCACGATCGCTCACGAACGCAATCCGGCCCCCGTCCGGTGCGGGCACCGGCTCCGGATTGAGATAGGTCAGGCTCCACCATTTCTCGTCCACATCGCGGTGCAGCGTCTCGGCGCGACCTGTCTCCGCATCGGCAACGACCACCTCGCGCACCTTCAAATTCTCGGTGACGCGCTGCAACAGGAGACGCGAGGGCCCAAGCCAATGTGGCGGGCCTTCCCAGCCGGCTGACGCGACAGCTGATACCTGTCCTCCCGCCAACCTCACGATGCCCACATCCGGCGGCTGCCGGTCGAACCGCGCGAATAGGAGCTTCGCTCCTGAATATGTCGGCGCCTCCAGCTGCCGTTCATTGCTCCTGACCGAAAACGCCACGCGCTGGCCGTCTGGCGACCACACGGGCGACGACTCGGCGGCGGTGGTCGTTGTGAGGCGCGTCTCGGTTCCGTCGGCAAGCGATCGCACCCACAGGTCGTTCGCACGCGTGAACGCCGCACGCGCCCCATCCGCCGAGAGTGTGATGTCGCTTTCCGCCTCCTCCGTCGTCCATACCGCGCGCGGCGTCCCACCGTCGGCCGACACCTGCCACAGGTCCCCTGTGCGCGCGAAGTAAATCGCCCTGCTGTCGGAACGCCAAGCGAACGAGTCGATCGAGTCCTTCGTGTAGGTCGTGAGGGCACGAGGCCGCGCCGGCGCGTCGGAGCCGACGTCGGCCACGAACAAGTTCTGCACACCCGCCCGGTCCCAGACGAATGCCACGCGATTGCCGTCGGGCGACCAGGTACCTTGCGATGGATGCTTGATCTCCATCAGGTCGTCGATGGTCATGGCCTTCGTCTCTATGGCCTGGGAGGCGGTGCGCTCGTTCCCTTGTCCATATCCCACGAGGACGCACGTGCAGGCGAGCGCAGCAATTGTGAATCGAGCGCGAGAGGCCACAACAGCGCGACTCCTTTCTGAATTGCTGATAGCTAGAACGTGAGCTTCAGGCCGAGGCGCGCGATGCGCGGCGGCAGGATGGCAATCGGCTGGCCGAAGGTCGCACCGGCGTTCGGGTTGGTCGTGGTCTTGCTGGACCGGTTGAGGAGATTGAACACATCGATCATCGCTTCCAATCGAATCCCGTTCGGGAGCGTGAAGACCTTCGAACCGCGAAGATCCCACATGGTAACGCTGTCGAGCCGCGTGGTGCCACGCGGCTCGGCCAGAATGGTCACGCTCCCCTGATTCAGATCCCGGAGCTGTATCTGCTTGGTGACCGGCTGCCCCGTGAAGTATCGAAAGTTGGTGCTGATCGTGTAGTCCCGAGGCAGCACATACGTACCGATAATCTTGGCGATGTACGTGCTGTCCAGACCGATGGCGGCGTCCTCGCGATTGAGATTCAGGTTGGGGTTGTTGAAGTCGTCGTTGAGACCGCTGTCGTAGAGCCCCTCGTCTTTGCCAATCGTGAGACCGGCGATCAACTGCCAGCGATCAGCCATCCGCTTCGTTGCCGTGAGCTCGATGCCGTCGTAGGTGTCATCCAAGCCGTCCACGTTGGTGATGATCCGGTCGGCTAGCCCAAGCGTCGCCGGATCCTGGTCGAACACCGTGCGCGGACCTTCCGGACCATCGACCTGCACCGGCGTGTAATCGCTTGGGGGCACCGCGAGGTTCACGCCGCTGAAACGGTGCCGGTTATGCCGGCGATAGTATGTCGCGGCGAGCGAGAGATTCCTGACGATCTCGCGCTCGATCCCGACGGTGAGCTCGTCTGAGTACGGCTGTTCCAAATCAGGATCGATGCGGTTGACGCGGCCGCCATACGGCCGCGTGGATGGCCCGAGCTCATCGAGCTCCGCCACGTCGTTCCCGTTGCGATCGGTCCAGCCCCGGAAGTCGCCGCCGAGATTGTTCGGGTTCACCTGCTCGACGAGACGCGTGCCCTCCTGCGCCATGAACCTGCCGACGAACCCCTTGAGCGCAGTCTTACCGTCTCCGGTGAGGTTGTAGGACGCGCCGATACGCCAGACGCCGTTGCTCCAGCTCGGGATGTCCTCGATACGGGCAAAGCTCTCCGCCGGAAAGAAGGCGTTGCTCGGCCGCGATTGCTCGGGGGCGTACCCGACGAGCCGCTCGAACCGCGCGCCGTAGTTGAGGGTCAGCCGCGGGGTGACGGTCCACGCGTCCTGCACGTACAGCGCCAGCGTGTCGATATAGTTCTTCGAGGTCACGGGGGTGTTGTATGTCTGCACCTCGAGCGGCACTCCATCGAAGTACCGCAGAACATAGTCGCCGTTGGCGGCATACGCGTTCTGGTTGAAGGCACGGCCGAACTCGAAGCCGGTCTTGAACGTGTGTGATCCAGCCCAACCATCCACGAAATACGAGGCCGAGACGTTGGCTTGGTGTCGAGTGGCTTTGTTCTCGAAGTCGTAGATGGCTGCTCCACTGAGCGTCTGGCGGACGATGTCCTGCCGCGCAAACGCATTGGCGCCGACCTCGTCTTGGTAGCGCAGCGGGAAGATGAGATGAAGGAACCCGTAACGCGCGTCCAGGAAGAGCCTCGGCGTGACGACCGACGTCCACTGGGCCTGCGCGATGTTGGCCGGCTCGATCTGGCGCCAGGAGGCCTGCTCCTCCACCAGATCGCCCGTGGGCCGGCGGAAGAAGCGATTTTGATAGTTGAAGTTGTACCCGGCGCTCAGCTTGTTCTGGTCGTTCAGCTGGGCGGTCACGTTGCCGAGGACGTTGGACTGGTGGTTGACATCCGCGGCGGGTGAGCCGTCCGGACGCAGGATGCCGAGCACGTCGGTGTTGATGTCGAAGCGCCGGTAGGACGAGAAGAACCAGATCCTGTCTCGGCGAATCGGCCCGCCTGCGTGTGCATTGAAGTCGTAGATGAAATTGATTGGATTGCCGTTGGAGGCGCCCGCCTCGCGCAGCTCGTCGGTGACGTTGTCGCCTTGAAACGAGTCATCCTCCCAGAAGGTGCTCGTTCCACCAGCGAAGCGGTTGCCGCCTGCGCGCGTGACCATGTTCATGTACACGCCACCGGTCGCCACCTCCGCGGGCGCGCCGTTGGTCATGACGTTGACCTCGGCCAAGCTATCGTGATCGAAGTAGAAGGCGGTGGCGCCGCCGTTGCCGCCCGGCCAGTTCAACTTCAAGCCGTTGATCGCGTACTCCTGTTGGCCCGCGGCGGATCCGTGGACCTGCATCACACTTTGCTGTGCGCTCCCAGTCCCGCCGACGTTGAAGGTGCTCATCGTTGCGCCCGGCACTTGCTCGACAGTCGACCAGATTTCGCGCGCCTGGGGGATGTTGGCGAGCAGATCGGCGTCGAAGTTCGTGCCTTTGCTCGTGCTCTTGACGTCCACGGCCGGGGACTGGCCCGAGACGGTCACGGCCTCGGCGATCGATGCGACCGTGAGCGCCTGGTCGACGCTCGTGACAACGGCGACGTTGACGCGGATACCGGCGCGCTCGACCGGCTGGAAGCCTTCGAGCTCGAAGCGAACCGTGTAGACGCCGGGGGGCAGCGCGATAAAACTGTATCTTCCCTGTTCGTTGGTGGCGGTCGACTGCGGTCGGATGAGCGCTGGGCTCTCGAGGGCGACCGTCACCCCTGGCAGAATGGCGCCCTGCTCATCGGTGGCCAGCCCGGTGATGGTGCCGGTTTGTGTCTGTGCGGTGACAGGAGCCGGAGCAAGGACGAGGCCGGCGGCGAGCAGAAGCAGCCGGAGCGAGACCGAGCGCAGCATACACGCCTCCCCTGGTGGCAGATCCGGATACAGAGTTATACGACAGCGCCCGCTAAAGCGTTCCCGTCACCCACGAGGGATCAGGAAGACGAGGAGTCGACGCGGAAGAGGGTGATCTCCGATTCATCGCCAGGCCGGAGGTGGACGCCGCAGCTCCTGAACCGCAGCCCCGACCCGGCCACGAGGTCGCGCACGGTGCGTGAGACGACGACATCGCCGAGCGGCGCATGCGTGGCCACCTGCAAGGCGGTATCGAGCGTGAGGCCTCTGATGGTGTCGCCCATCAGCTCGCACTCCCCCGTGTGCGCGCCGAGCCGCATCGAGCAGCCGAAGCGCCGTGCCACGTCGGCGATCATCGAGCCGCAATGGATCGCGCGTGCCGGCCCGTCGAACGCGGCCAGCAATGCCGGCGATGCGCGCTCGTCCGGGCGCACGAGCCGCCCGCGGAAACGCTCTACCTCCCGTCGTGCCAGCGCCAGGACCTGTTCGTGCGGCGGCCGATTCGTGGCGCTCCGAGACGATGTCCCGACCGCGCCCGGTGGCGGCTCCGTCACGGCACAGAGCACCGTGGCGAGCACCCGATCGCGATCGTGATCGGGGTCCCGAAATCCCGTGATGAAGCCCTCGATCTCATCGAGCAGGGCATCCTGATCGCCCACGAACGGAAGATGGTCTTCGCCCGGAAGCTCGCAGAACCGCGCGCCCGGGACGCGTGCCGCGACATAACGCCCCTCTTCGACGCGCAGACATCGATCGCCCGAGCGATGCAGGATGAGCGTCGGGACCCGGATCGACGGCAGGACGTCCCGAACGTCGATGTCGGCGTTCATCCGTGTCAGCGCCAGTGCCGCACCGGGGCTCGCTCCCATGCGAATGTAGGTGGCCCACCACTCGCGAAACTGCGGGTCGTGCAGCCGGCTCGGCGCTCGCTCGGCCAAGCCGACCGGACCGCCCCAGTCGCGCCGAATCTCTTCGTAGAAGCTCTCGCGGTCTTCGGGAGTTGGCCCCCACGGGTAGTCTGGCGCCCAGAGCCGCCGCGCGTAGGTGCCGAACATCGCCAACGCGAGCGTCTTCTCCGGATAGGTTGCGGCAAAGAGCGTGCACATCGGTCCGCCTTCCGACACCCCGAACAGCGCGGCGCGCGTCGAGCCCACGGCCTCCATCACCGCTCGCACATCGTCCATCCGCTGCTCGAGCGTCGGGAGGGCGGTGACGCGATCCGACAAACCGGTGCCGCGCTTGTCGAACAAGATGAGGCGCGAGAAGGAAGCGAGCCGGCGCAGGAAGCGGGCGAAGGTCGGCTCCGTCCAGAAGTATTCGAGGTGGGAGACCCATCCCATCACGAACACCAGGTCGAAGAGGCCGTCGCCGACCACCTGGTAGGCGATGTTCACGTCGCCGCTGCGCGCGTATCGCGTCTCGGGGATCTCCAGCGCATGAGCGCTCGTGCTCCTCCAGGCGGCCAAATCCCCCGCGGGCCAGGAGGACGCGCCCACGGCGGCGCTGCTGCCCACCGCGTCGCGTGGAGTGGGATCGTCAAAGGAGGTCTCCTGCTCGAGGGGAGCCACCAAGCGGTAGCCTCGCTTGGAAACGGTCTCGATATAGCGCGTGCCAGGATCGCGCTCTCCAAACGCCTTTCGAAGGGCAGAAATGTTCTGCGCGAGGTTGTTCGGCTCGACGAACGTGTTGGGCCAGACCCGCTCGATGAGCTCGTCGGTCGTGACTACGCGGCCGGCATGCGCCAAGAGCACGAGCAGGATGTCCAGCGCTTTGGGCGTGACCGGGACCACGTCGCCCCGATAGGTGAGAAGGCGATCATGGGCGTCGACCTCGAACGCCCTCTGGGCAGCTCGGAGCTGGCCCGCAACCTCCGCCGGTGTGATCAGCGGGCCGAAAGCAAAACGCGTCCGCTGGCTGTTCGTCATCGGCATCTCAGGGACGCTTACCACCGGTGTCAGCGGCTCGAAGGATCTGCCGCGCGTCCGTGCTGCTGCATGGGACAACGTGTGCGTCTGGCGATCTGAACGCGTTGCCGAACGCCGGATGGGCTCTCGGGGAGGTGAGAGTCGAGGTGACAGTATGACAAATAGGGAGAGCCGATGGAAACCCTCTATACTGCGCGGGGCGTAGCAGGCGCGTGACGGGAGGGGAACCAAAGTGGTAGAGCTGATTGAAGCTGGGAACGCGTGGCTGAATGGTCTGGTCTGGGGCTGGCCTACCATCGGGCTGCTGCTGGGAGCCGGCGTTCTCCTGACGATTGCCACCAGGGGCGCCCAGTTTCGGTATCTCCCATTGGCGCTGCGGGAAGTGCTCGGCAAGCTGACGCAAAAGGGCGAGGGGCGCGGCAGTGTTTCTCCCTTCCAGGCGGTGGCGACGGCGCTTGCCTCCACCGTTGGCGTCGGGAACATCGCGGGTGTTGGCACGGCGATCGCGATCGGCGGGCCGGGCGCGCTGTTCTGGCTCTGGGTTTCCGGCTTGCTCGGCATGTGCACCAAGTTTGCCGAGATCGTCATCGCCCTCCACTATCGCGAGCCGGATGCCGCCGGCGTCATGCGCGGCGGCGCGATGTACACGTTGAAGAACGGGCTCGGCCTGCCGTGGCTGGGCACGGTCTTCGCGGGCCTCGTCTCGGTGGCGGCGTTTGGGATCGGCAACATGGTGCAGGCCAACTCGGTTGCCGATAGCCTGGAGGCCACCTTCGGCGTCGCGCCGGCGCTGACCGGCGTCGTGCTGGCGCTGGTGACGGCTGTGGTCATTCTCGGCGGCATTCGCCGCATCGGCGAGGTGACGGAGATTCTCGTCCCGGGCATGGCGCTGTTCTATCTGGGCGGCGCGCTCGTCGTCCTGGTGCGTTACATGACCGAGATTCCCGCCGCGCTCGGCCTGGTCTTGGACGGCGCGTTCAGCGGGACGGCGGCCACCGGCGGCTTCGCGGGCGCCACGGTCATGATGGCGCTGCGCTACGGCGTCGCGAGGGGGCTGTTCTCGAACGAAGCGGGCCTCGGCAGCGCCCCAATGGTCCATGCCGCCGCGCAAACCGACCATCCGGTACGCCAGGGGTTGTACGGCATCTTCGAGGTGTTCGTGGACACGCTCCTCGTGTGCACGGCGAGCGGTTTGGCGATCCTCATAACTGGCGCCTGGAAGTCGGGGGAGACCGGCGCCGCGCTGGCCGGCCAGGCATTCTCTCTCGGCCTTCCCGGTACGTGGGGCAACATCGTCGTGACGACGAGCCTCGTGCTCTTCGCCTTTTCGACGGTGATTGGCTGGAGCTACTACGGCGAAACCGGCATCGTGTACTTGTTCGGCGCACGGGCGACGCTGCCGTATAGGCTGGTCTGGCTCCTCTTCATCTTCCTCGGGGCGGTAGGCTCGCTGCACCTCGTCTGGGACATTGCCGATACGCTGAACGGACTGATGGCAATTCCAAACCTGATCTCCGTGCTCGTGTCGCTCCCGCTTCTGCTGCGATTGC
>JBOGIN010001172.1:0-3893 GCA_050742275.1 Vicinamibacteraceae bacterium | reverse complement strand
CTAAAGGCCTGCGCTACGGGGAACGTTCTCGCACGTCAAAATCTCTGCCAGCGAGATCCGCGCAACGCTCGACAGGATGGCAGCGTAAGATCTAGGGATGTCCTCATCACCTGTCCAAGGATGGTCTGCTGTGACGAAACGACGAAGGTGTGGAACGCGGCTCGCATGTGCCGCTGCCGGGCTGGCCGCAGGCGTCTGCCTCTCCGTCGCGGCCTCCTCGTCTGCCCCTGTGGCAGGTCAGGCACCGCCGGCAAGCGCAGAGGCGCCGCAGGGTGGCGACTGGCCGGAATGGCGCGGCCCGAGGCGCGATGGCCGCTCGGCGGAGACGGGCCTCCCCGAGCGGTGGTCGCCGGCGGGAGAGAATCTCGCGTGGCGGGCGCCGTACGGGGGGCGTTCCGCGCCGGTGATCCACGACAACCGGCTCTATCTGCAGAACGTCGCTGGCGATGCCAAGACGGCCCAAGAGCGCGTCATGTGCCTCGATGCCAATACCGGCAAGCTGATCTGGGAGCGCAAGTTCAGCCTCTATTTGAGCGACGTGCCGCAGCACCGCGCGGGCTGGGCGTCACCGAGCGTGGATCCGGCAACCGGCAACGTCTACGTCTACACGGTCGGCGCGCAGCTCAACGCGTTGTCACGTGATGGCAAACCGCTCTGGTCGCGCTCGCTGCCGGAAGAGTTCGGGGTGATCACGACGCACGGCGGCCGGACGATGTCACCGGTGATCGACGGAGACCGGGTCGTGGTCAGCGGCCTCAGCGCCGCATGGGGCGACATGGCGCCTACGAGCAACCGATTCATTGCCTTCGACAAAGCCACCGGGACGACGGTCTGGGTCAGCGCGCCGCAGAAGTGGCACTACGACACCAACTACTCGACCCCCGTGGTCGCCGAGATCAACGGTAACCGTCTGCTCATCGTCGGTGGCACGGATGGAGTGATTCACGCGCTGCAGGCGACGACCGGCAAGCCGGTCTGGCAGTGGCACGTCAGCAAGCGCGCGCTCAACAACAGCGTTCTCGTCGACGGCACGACCGTCTATGTGACCCACAGCGAGGAGAATACGGATACCACTCAAATGGGGATGGTGGCGGCGATCGACGGGGCCGCACGTGGGGAGGTCGGCGCTGAGCAAGTGAAATGGGTGACGCGCGGCTTTCTCGGCGGCTATACCTCCCCTGTCATTGACGAGGCGCGCCTCTACCACGTGGACAATAGTGCGATCCTCGGCGCCTTCGACCGCGCAACCGGGAAGGCGCTGTGGCGGCACACGCTCGGGACGATCCAGAAGGGCTCGCCCGTGCTGGCCGACGGCAAGCTGTATGTCGGCACGGAGAACGGCCGCTTCTACATTCTCAGGCCGCGTGCCGATGGCGTCGACGTGCTCGACGAGGATTGGCTGGGCAAGCGGGAGAATCCGGAGGCAATCGTCTCCTCGCCCGCCGTGTCGCACGGCCGAATCTATGTGACCTCGATGGAGGCGACCTACGCGATCGGGCCGCGCGACGTCCCGCAACAAACGGCGGGCCCGGCGCCCGCGGCGGCCGCTGAGGCGGAAAGCACCGCCGCCCCGGCAGGAAAGCCGGCGACGCTTCTCGTCGTGCCGTACGAGACACGTCTGGCGCCGGGCGAGACGACGACGTTTCGCGCGCAGGTGTACGATGCGAACGGCCGGTTGCTCGGCGAGCAGAAGCCCACCTGGGCCGTGGAGGGTGGCGGGAGCATCGGCGCCGATGGCACGTACAAAGCGCCGGCGGATGGCCCCCATGCCCTCACGGTGAAGGCCACGCTTGGATCGGTCGCCGGCGTTGGTCGGGTGCGCGTCCTACCGCCGCTCCCCTGGTCGATCGACTTCGAGTCACAGCAACGACCGGAGCCGCCGGCCCACTGGCTCAACGCGACAGGCAAGTTCCGGTTCATCATGCGTGATGTCGCCGGCTCGAGGGTGCTGTTCCGCGAGGCGAACGACGCGGTCGCCCGCCGCGTGCGCGCCTATCTCGGACCACCGGACTGGTCCGATTACACGGTGGAAGCGGACGTGCGGACGTCGGAGCAGCGGCGCCGGATGGGGGATGTCGGCCTCATCGCCCAGCGCTACGTCCTCGTCCTGTTCGGGAACAGCCAGCGGATCGAGCTGCATCCGTGGCAGGCCGCGGACGAAATGACGGTCCGCGCGCCGTTCGAGTGGAAGCCGGATACTTGGTATCGCATCAAGCTGCGCGTCGAGAACCTCGACAAGGGCGTGACGCGCGTCCAAGGGAAAGCATGGCCGACGGGCCAGCCGGAACCAGCCAAATGGCTGGTGGAGAAGATGGATTCAATTGGGCACCGTGAGGGCAGCCCCGGGCTGTACTCCGACGCGCTGTCCGACATGGCGTTCGACAATATCAACGTGTATAGGAACAATGATGCGCCTCAGAAGAGCTCTCACTAGCAAGGAGAAGGAATCGGGTATCTTTTCGCGATCGAAGGGGTATCTGGCTCCATGTGTGGTCGTCCTCGTCGTGCTCGGTGCTGGAGCGCTCGTCAGCGCCTCGGATCCGGGCACCGGCGACTGGCCCATGTGGGGCGGCACGCCGGATCGCAACATGGTGTCGAAGATGGCCGGCGTCCCCACCTCGTGGGACGTGAAGACCAAGGAAAACGTGAAGTGGATGGCCGAGCTGGGATCGCAGACCTACGGCAACCCGGTGGTGGCCGACGGTGTCGTGCTGGTCGGCACGAACAACGAAGCGCTGAAAGATCCCAAGCAGAGCGGCGACCGCGGCGTGCTGATGGCCTTTCGCGAGGAGGATGGGGAGTTCTTGTGGCAGATCACCCACGAGAAGCTCTCTTCGGGCCGCGCGAACGATTGGCCCTATCAAGGCGTCTGCTCGTCGCCGTTCGTGGAGAACGGCGTCGCCTACTACGTCTCGAATCGCGGCGAGGTTCTGGCGGTCGATCTCGACGGCTTCCGTGATGGGAACAACGACGGTCCCATGACCGACGAGAAGCTCACGAGCGAGCGGGATGGCGACATCCTGTGGCGGTTCGACATGATGGAGGAGGTAGGCGCCTTCCCGCATAACATGTCGAACTCCTCACCTGTTTCCCACGGCGATTTGATCTATGTGAGCACGTCGAACGGCCAGGACGAGAGCCACGTCAACATTCCCTCGCCAAAAGCGCCGGCCATCATCGCGCTGAACAAGAAGACCGGCAAGCTGGCCTGGGAGGACAATCCGGTCGAGGATCGGATCCTCCACGGACAGTGGTCATCGCCGACGGTCGCGAAGATTGGCGACAGCGTGCAGGTCATCATGGGCCAGGGCGACGGGTGGGTCCGCGCCAACGACGCGCTCACGGGCAAGCGGCTGTGGGAGTTCGACACGAACCCGAAGGACTCGGTGTGGCCAAAGACGCGAAATGAGGTGATTGCCACGCCCGTCGTCTACGATGGGCTCGTCTACATCGCCAACGGTCAGGATCCAGAGCATGGCGAGGGCGTCGGGCATCTCTACGCCATCGATCCCACCAAGCGCGGCGACATCACGAAGACCGGGCTTGTGTGGCAATACGAGAAGATCCGCCGATCGATCTCGACAGCCGCCATTCATGACGGGCTCCTCTACTATCCTGACTTCAGCGGCTTCTTGCATTGCGTCGACGCGAAGACCGGCAAGCCGTACTGGGTGCACGACATGTTCGCCGCCGTCTGGGGCTCGCCGATCGTCGTCGACGGGAAGGTCTATCTCGGTGACGAGGATGGCGACGTGACCATCTTGCAAGCGGGCAAGCAGCTGAAGGTCATCAACGAGACCAACATGGGGAGCTCGGTTTACGCAACCGCCGTGCCCGCCAACGGCGTGCTGTTCATCAACAACCGCAACCAGTTGTTCGCGCTCAGCGCCAAA
>JBOGIN010001171.1:0-5475 GCA_050742275.1 Vicinamibacteraceae bacterium | reverse complement strand
TGCTGCAACTGCACGTGAACGTGGTCGCCTGCGCCAACCGCGCGCGCGTCGCGCAACAGGACCGAACGATCGGCGGTCCAGCACAGCGCGAACCCACGTGCCAGCACGCCGAGCGGGCTGAGCGTGTCGAGCCGGCCGGCGGCAGCGCGCAGGCGGCCTTCGGCGCGTTGCCACCGAAGATCGAGCGTGGCCCGCAGCTTGGTCTCCGCCACGTGCAGCCGGCGCCGGGCGTGCGGGAGTCGCCGGCCGAGATCCCGAGCTTCGAGCCGAAAGCGCAGCTCGTGGAGTGTCGCGCGTCGTCGCGACAGGCCGACGCCCATGATGTGACGCAAGGCGTGCGTCGCCTCCGCGGCGCGTCGCGCCGACGAGGCGGCGCGCGTCCGCACTCGCGCGAACCCGCGCCGCGTGGCAAGGTCGTACAGCGTGCGGTGGCGAAGGCTGATCCCGCCGTCGACGTGCGCGCGCATGCGCTCGACCAACCGGTCGATTCTCTGACAGAGCTCGTCCGTGCGCCCGACGACGATCTCGGCGGCGTTGGAGGGCGTCGCCGCCCGGACGTCCGCAACGAAGTCGGCAATCGTGTAGTCCACTTGATGGCCGACCGCAGAGATGACCGGTACCGGGCAGGCGGCAATGGCGCGCGCCACCGCCTCCTCGTTGAACGCCCAGAGATCCTCGATCGATCCGCCACCGCGCCCGACGATAATCGCATCCACGTTGCCGTGCTGCGCGAGCTGCCGCAGGCTGCGCGTGATCTCCTCCGCGGCGCCCGCACCCTGCACGCGCGCCGGCCTGATCACGACGCGTACGGCCGCATGGCGTTGTCGAAGCACCTTGAGGATGTCTCGCAAGGCGGCGCCGTCGAGCGATGTCACGATGCCAATCCTGTGCGGAAGCAGCGGCAGCGGCCGCTTGCGTGACGTCTCGAAGAGGCCCTCGGCTTCGAGCTTCTTCTTGAGCTGCTCGAACGCCAGTTGCAGGGCGCCGACGCCCTTCGGCTCCATTTCCTCGACAAGGAGCTGGTACTCGCCGCGGGGCTCGTAGACGCTCACGCCGGCACGTACGAGCACGCGCATCCCGTCGCGTGGCTTGAACCGGAGAAAGCGCACGGCCGTGCGGAACATCACGCCGCGCACCTGCGCGTCGTCGTCCTTGAGCGTGAAGTAGAGGATGCCGGTCGTCCAGAGCCGGCAGTTGGAGAGCTCCCCCTCGACCCACACGTCACGAAACGCGCCCTCGAGACGGACGCGAATCTGCTGGGTCAATTCGCTGACCGTGAGCGCGCGGCGCGTCGGTTCTCGCGCCGGCGGCGGCGCCGCAGGCTCGCGCGGCTCGTCTTCGAACGGCAGATCGAAAAGGGTTGTCACGGCAGGTTGCCGATCTCTGCTTTGTCTAGGCTCAGGCGCTCGATAGCCAGCGCGCGTCCCGTCGCCGGCTCGGTGGTCACCACCACGGCGTGCAGCCGTGGGTCTCCGGTGGCGGCATCGAACCGGACGGGCATCGCATTGAGAAAACGCCCGAGCGCTGCTGACTTCTCAACGCCAATGATCGAGTCGTGCGGACCAGTCATGCCGACGTCCGTGATATACGCGGTGCCACCGGGAAGGATGCGCGCGTCCGCGGTCTGCACGTGCGTATGCGTGCCCAGCACGGCCGTGCAGCGCCCATCCAAGTGCCACCCCATTGCAATCTTCTCGGATGTCGCCTCGGCATGAAAGTCCACGACGATGACCGGGGTCTCGGTGCGGAGACGCTCGATCTCTGCAAGCGCCGCGTGAAAGGGGTCGTCGATGTTCAGCATGAACACGCGGCCCATCAGGTTGAGCACGCCAACCGGATCACCACTGGGCGTGTGCACCACACAGGAGCCGAGTCCCGGCACACCGCGTGGATAGTTGGCAGGCCGAAGCAGCCGTTGCTCGATGCTGATGTACTGGATCGCCTCCCGCTTGTCCCAAATGTGATTGCCGGATGTCATCACGGCCACGCCAGCCGCCAGAATCTCGGCGCCGGTCTCCGGAGTGATCCCGGAGCCACCCGCGGCGTTCTCTACGTTGGCAATGACCAGGTCGATCTCATGCTGTTGGACGAGCCGGGGAATCGCAGGCTTGAGGAGCTGACGCCCTGGCTTGCCGAAAATGTCACCAATGAACAACAACCGCATCCAGTTCTCAGCTACCCTTTCTCAACTGGTATCACGAACTCTTGGCCCCGTCGCTCTTCGATCTTCGGGATCCAGATTCGAACTTCTCCCGCGAGGAGCGTGGCACGGCTGCGCCGGACGTCGATAGCCGTTGCAATACGGACGGCACGGGCGAAGCGTCCGTAGGCGCGCTCGACCAGGTGGAAGGCAGTGGCCTCGGGCTGCCCCCGTTCGGGCGGGCGCTTGCACCCGCAAATGACCAAGGTCCCCGCCTTGAAGAGGACACGCACGTCTTCCAGCGCGACCCCCGCCACATCGAGGTAGATCTCAATTCCGTCCTCGCGCTCGATGACATCGAGGGCAGGGGTGTAGACCCCAGCCGACGACCGCCAGGCGCGCGCGTGGGGCGGCTCCAATTCGTCGAACAGACGTCGAACCTCGTCTGCGAGCTCATTGACTTCAGGAAAGCGCAGCATGACGCCTCCTAATCATACAGAGGGAATCAGAACAGGGGGCAGTCGTCAGACCCACGCGGCGCCAGGCGCGAGGCGGCATGGATCGGGTTGGCAAGGGACGGCGGAGAGGTGGGCCGTATATTAGTCTCTAATACTCATATTTTATGCTTGACAGCAACTAATATTGTGTTTATTCTCTGAACTTATCAAACTGTCCGGCGCTTGATGCGGCCCTGAGCCGCGCCGGGCGCCGGCACTCCGGAGCACGCAACCCGCTCCGGTCAGAGGAGGTCATACATGGCTATTGTGCGTTTCGACCCGTTTCGGGAGCTCGCAACGGTGCATGATCGGCTCAATCGCGTCTTCGACGACCTTGCCGGCAAGCGATGGGACGATGACGTCATGAGCCGCGGTGATTGGCTGCCGGCGGTAGACGTGTACGAGAACGACGATCAGAATGTCGTGCTCAAGGCCGAGCTGCCAGGCGTGGCAAAGGAAGACGTCACGCTGAGCATCGAGAACAACACGCTGACCCTGAAGGGGGAGCGGAAGCGCTCGCACGAGGTCAAGAAGGGGCAGTACCATCGAATCGAGCGCACGTATGGCGGATTCAGCCGGTCGTTCGCCCTGCCCTCGACGGTCGACACCGAGCACGTCGCCGCCGACTTCAAGGATGGCGTTCTGACCATCACGTTGCCGCGCAAGGAAGAAGCGAAGCCGCGGCACATCGACGTGAAGGTGTCTTAGATCTCGTCAAGGCCCGCGCAGAGCGGGCCTTTTCTTTATATGCATCTCTGTGTGTGTGAAGGAGGCTCCATGAACATCCAGCCGCTACACGATCGCATCGTCGTCCAGCGTGTCGAAGAGAAGGAACAGCAGATTGGCGGGATCGTCATCCCCGATACCGCGCGTGAGAAGCCGCAGCAGGCGCGTGTGGTTGCCGTGGGTCCTGGTCGAGTGAACGACAAGGGAGCTCGGCAGCCGCTCGGGGTGAAGGTCGACGACTTCGTGCTCATCGGTACGTACGCAGGTACGGAGATCACGGTACAAGGGGACGATTACGTCATCTTGCGCGAAGACGAGGTCCTGGGTGTGCTCGAAGGTGTGGCCGAGCCGGTCACCGCGTGAACGAGTACGCACGTGAGGTTGATGGAGAGGTTTCAGGAGTAGATTCGTATGGCGAAGCAGATCATCTACAGCGAGAGCGCCCGGCAGGCCTTGCTCAGCGGCGTGAACGCTCTGGCGAATGCGGTCAAGGTGACGCTCGGTCCGAAGGGACGCAATGTCGTGCTCGAGAAGAAGTTCGGTTCGCCCACCATCACCAAGGACGGCGTGACGGTGGCCAAGGAAATCGATCTCCAGGATCCCATCGAGAATCTTGGCGCGCGAATGGTGCGTGAGGTGGCGAGCAAGACGTCGGACAATGCCGGCGACGGCACGACGACCGCCACGGTGCTCGCGCAGGCGATTCTGCGCGAGGGACTGAAGAACGTCGTCGCGGGTGCCAATCCCATGGATCTCAAGCGCGGCATCGACGGGGCAGTGGAGAAGGTCGTGCGCGCGCTCAAGGAGGCCGCCAAGCCGGTCGCTGGCGGATCGATTGCCCAGGTCGGAACGATCTCGGCCAACGGCGACGAGGCGATTGGAACGATCATCGCCGAGGCCATGGACAAGGTCGGCAAGGATGGCGTGATCACCGTCGAAGAAGCCAGGTCGATGGAGACCTCGCTCGAGGTCGTCGAGGGCATGCAGTTCGACCGCGGGTATTTGTCGCCCTACTTCGTCACCGATCAAGAGCGCATGGAGGCGGTGCTCGAGGATGCCGTCGTCTTGATCCACGAAAAGAAGATTTCCGCGCTGAAGGATCTGTTGCCACTGCTCGAGAATGTGGCGCGGACGGGTCAGCCGCTGCTCGTCATTGCCGAGGACATCGAGGGTGAGGCGCTGGCGACGCTGGTGGTCAACAAGCTGCGCGGCACGTTCAAGGTGGCAGCGGTCAAGGCGCCGGGCTTTGGCGATCGGCGCAAGGCCATGCTGCAGGACATCGCCACGCTCACCGGCGGAACGGCCGTGACCGAAGATCTCGGACTCAAGCTGGAGAGCCTGAAGCTCGAGGATCTCGGACGCGCCAAGCGGGTCGTCGTCGACAAGGACAACACGACGATCGTCGAAGGGGCCGGAGCGAAGGAAGCCATCGAGGGACGCGTCAAGCAGATCCGCGCGCAGGTCGAGGAAACCACGTCGGACTACGATCGCGAGAAGCTCCAGGAGCGGCTCGCGAAGCTGGTGGGCGGTGTGGCCGTGATCAAGGTGGGCGCGGCGACCGAGACCGAGATGAAGGAGAAGAAGGCGCGCGTCGAGGATGCCATGCATGCGACGAAGGCGGCCGTCGAAGAGGGCATCGTGCCGGGCGGCGGCGTGGCCCTCCTGCGCGCGGCGGCCGTCCTCGACGCGTATGCCAAGGACGCGAGCCTCAATCCAGATGAAAGGACCGGCGTCGATATCATCCGGCGCGCGATGGAAGCGCCGCTGCGGTGGATTGCGCGGAACGCCGGCCACGAGGGGGCAATCGTCGTGTCGAAGGTGCGGGAGTCGACGCAGAACGACTTCGGCTTCAATGCCCAGACCGAGCGCTACGAGAACCTCGTGAAAGCTGGGGTGATCGATCCGGTCAAGGTGGTGCGGACCGCTCTGCAGAACGCCTCGTCCATCGCATCACTGCTCATCACGACCGAGGCGCTCGTGGCGGAGCTGCCAGAGAAGCAGGAGGACCAGGCCGCTCACGGGCACGGGCCGATGGACGACTACTAGCCCACTAGCCCCGGAATTCACCTGTGTTGACTGTAGGGGCCGGCTTCAGCCGGCCCTGGGCCGCCT
>JBOGIN010001170.1:0-2216 GCA_050742275.1 Vicinamibacteraceae bacterium | reverse complement strand
GACATGGTCACCATGGAAAGCGGTCTGCGGCAGGAAACGGCCGGCCTGGGAGCCAGCCTGCGGCAGGACATGGTCACCCTGGAAAGCAGTCTGCGGCAGGAAATGGCCGGCCTGGGAGCCAGTCTGCGGCAGGAAATGGCCGGCCTGGGAGCCAGCGTGCGACAGGAAACGGCCGCAACGCGAGTGGACGTCCTTCGGTGGGCGTTCTTGTTCTGGCTCGGTCAGGTTGCCGCTATTGCAGCGCTGCTTTCGTGGACGCACTAAGCCGAGGGCTTCACTTTGACGGACGTGAACCGACGCGCGTTCATGGTTCAAAGCAGCCTGCTCGCTGGAGTCTCGGTGTTCCCTGAGCTACGCCCTGCGGCTGACGAAGGAAGCAAGGCGCCGAGTCTGCTCGCGGGGAAGTACAACGCTGGCGCGCTCGCGCGGCTGCTCACCCCGCGAGACCAGTGGCGGCCTCTTCCAACGGCCGGCGAGCGCGACAACTGGCGAAGCTTGCCGGAGGGCCTTCGCCGCCAACTGATCGAAACAGGCGCGCGCCATCTCGGCCGCTCCTGGGCCGCGTTACCCGCCTCGCTGTTTCTCGAGTTCCAACGAAACGGCAACCGCTCGAATTACCAGCGAGTCCGCACAGGCCGCCGTAATCAGCTTCGTGAGCTGGTCGTGGCCGAATGCGTCGACGCGCAGGGGACGTTGCTCGACGATCTGGTTGACGGCATTTGGAGCACCTGTGAGGAGACGTTCTGGGGTGTTCCCGCCCACATGAGCCTGCAAGAGGCTGGTCCTGGCCTGCCTGACCCGACCGAGGTCGTGGTCGACTTGTTTGCCGCGGAAACGGCCAGCCTGTTGGCGTGGACCGACTACGTGCTGGCACCGGCGCTCGACGCGGTCTCGCCGCACGTGCGGCCTCGTATTCGGCTCGAGGTGGAGCGGCGCGTGCTGACACCGTGCCGTACCAGATCCGACTTCTGGTGGATGGGGCTGGACCCGCGCGTCACGCGCGAGATGAACAACTGGACGCCCTGGATCTGCTCCAACTGGCTCACCTGCGCGCTGCTGCTCGAGCCTGACGCGGATCGACGCGCCACGGCTGTTCACAAGATTCTTCGCTGCCTCGACCGCTTCCTGGCTGGATACCACGAGGACGGCGGGTGTGACGAAGGCCCGAGCTACTGGGGCCGAGCTGCGGCGTCGCTCTTCGACTGCGTCGAGCTGCTCCATTCGGCCAGCCGCGGTGTGATCGACTTCTTCACCATCCCGCTGGTGCGAGAGATGGGACGCTACATCTACCGCGTCCACATCCGCGATCGCTGGTTCGTCAACTTCGCCGATGCCTCGGCCAGAGTTGACGTCGACTGCGACCTCGTCTACCGCTACGGCCAGCGCATCGGCGATACGAGCATGCAGGCCTTTGGCGCGGCGCTGCGCGACCCGAAGCGAGCGCCGGCGAACGAGAGCATCGGCCGTCAATTGGCGGCCATCTTCAATTACACAACGCTCTCTGCCGCGCCAGCCGCGGCCCCGCTCCTGCGTGACGTCTGGTTGCCAGGAACTCAAGTGATGGCGGCGCGCTGCCGCCACGGCTCGCCGGACGGTTTGTACCTCGCGGCGAAGGGGGGACACAACGGCGAAAGCCACAACCACAACGACGTCGGAAGCTTCATCGTCTATGCGGACGGCGCCCCAGCCATCATCGATGTGGGTGTGGGGACTTACACGGCGCAAACCTTCAGCGCACGACGCTACGAGATCTGGACGATGCAGTCTGCCTACCACACGCTGCCGACGATCGACGGCGTGATGCAAGCGGCCGGGCGCGAGTTTGCCGCACGCAACGTCGAGCACCGCGCGGACGACTCCAGGAGTGAGCTCCGCCTCGACATGGCTGGTGCGTATCCCGCCTCGGCGGGGCTGGCATCGTGGCAACGCGCGCTACGTCTCGACCGCACGGGCAATGAGGTGGTGGTCGTGGACAGCTATGCCTTGAAACAGGCGGTTGGCGAGATCACGCTGACCTTCATGACGCCCTGCCCGGTGGACCAGCGCGCACCAGGCGAGCTGCTCTTGACGAGCGCCAGCTTCAAGTCGGGCGCCGTGAGGATATTCTACGATGCTGCAGCCCTGCGTGCGTCGGTGGAGGAGATTGACATCGACGACGAGCGACTGCGACGGTCCTGGCCCGATCGCATCTATCGGATCCTTCTCACCGCCGAGCG
>JBOGIN010001169.1:0-3554 GCA_050742275.1 Vicinamibacteraceae bacterium | reverse complement strand
GTTCATGAACGATCAGAACATGAAGGTCATCGGCGTCATGCCCCCGGGATTCACTTATCCGGACGAGTCGGATCTCTGGTATCTCACTGATGCGGTCAAAAAGGAGTACGAGGAGCCTCGCGGCACCATCTCCTGGTTCGTGCTGGCCCGACTGTTCGCGCTCACGTCGAAGCGAGACGCCCACCATCAGCGCGTCGTCGAGGTCTTTGGCACGTTCAAGGGCCTTCGTCTCTCCGACCACCTGCTCACGACCAACCGCGTTATCGCCGAGACGATCACGCTGGCGCGCAAGATCGGCCATGCCGAGGCCGTCAGGCTGGGCGAGCAGCTCTACGGAGAGAAATTGGCGCGAGCCCACTGGGCAAGCCCGGACGAGGAGCGCGCGGTGGACTCCGATTCACGCACCGTTTCATCGCGCGGCCGGGTCCGATGCGCACCTGACGAGCCACCTCTCGGTTGTCAGGCAGCGCGGCGCAGCCGTCAGCCGCTCGGCGCCAGGATGTAACGTGGTTCCAACTGGCGAACGTGGCTCACCAAATAGGCTCCATTGCTTCTGGCCCACTGGGGGCAGGGAGAGTCTCGCTGCAGATCTCGACAACTTGACCTGTCGCGCGATCTGACGTATCACCTGCGGTAGCTATGTCACAGCTGAAGCTCTGGGTCCGTCGCGGCTCGCAACAGCCTGGAAGAAGTGCGTTCCTCCTCCTGTCGCTCAGCGTCTCGTTGGCGGGAGCGGTGGCTGCAATTTCGCTGAACTCCGCGGTGTGGTGGCGCGCGTTGCCGTTCGTCGAGGCCGAATCTCTCGTGAACCTCGAGGTCCGCAACTCCGAGGGGCGGGCGCGGTGGTGGTCCTGGCCGGAGCTTCAGGCTGTCGCTCGCGATGCGCCGCCTTCGTTGCATGCCGTCACCGGGTACACCGTGGCTGACGTGAACATCGCATCTGAGCCGGGTCGGCCGCCGCAGGCGCTGCTGGCAACGATGGTTTTACCTGAGTTCCTTCGTGTGCTCGGCGTAAGAGTCTCCGTCGGGCGCCCGTTCAACGCGAGTGAACATCTGTCGGGCAGCCCGCGTGTCGTACTGCTCACCCACGAGCTGTGGCAGCAGCGCTACGGTGGCGATCCGCAGGTCGTTGGCCGGACGATTGACCTGTCCACACCTGAGTATCTGGGTGAACCGGGCGGCAGCTACGTGGTCATCGGCGTCTTGGCGCCCGAGACGTGGTTGTTCTGGCGACGCTCCGATCTCGTGCTCCCGCTCCGTGCTCATCCCCAGCTCTTATCCAACCCACGCGAACGGCTCGTGGAGCACGTCGTCGGCCGCCTCAGGCCAGAGGCGACGGTCGCATCCGCCCGAGCCCATGCGCCCTCGTTGGTCAAGAGGTTGCGGGGGACCGGCGGCGCGGATGCGACCGACACTGTGATCGTCGAGGAACTCCGGTCGGCATTGTTTCGTGACTTGCAGCCGAGGCTTCGTCTGGTGCTGACGATTGCGGTGCTCGTCATCGTGCTGGCTGGCGTGAACGTCATCATCGCGACGTCGAGCGCCGGGCTGGAACGCCAGAAGGAAACGGCGTTGCGACTTGCGATCGGGGCGGCACCGCGACGGCTCGCACTCGATGCGGCCTCGCAGCTGGCACTCACCGCCGTCACGGCGTCACTGCTGGCTCTCGCAGTCTCGGGATCGTTCATCGATGTCATCCTCGCCCATGTGCCTGATTCATGGTTGGCGCGAGTCCCGGGTGGCGCCGATGCCGTGCGTGTCGACAGCGCGGCGCTGACGACACTCGTCATCGTGACGTTCGTCCTCGCGACGACATCCGCGTTCTGGACATACCGGCGGATCCATCGAATCGCGGTGTCACCCCTTCTGGATACCATCCAGCAGAGCGACTCACCGCGGCGGCAGCGCTGGCGTGCTGTCCTCGTCGGGAGTGAAATGGCACTATGCGCGGCTGTCGTGTTGGTCGCGACCACCCTCGGAGTGCAGCTATGGGTGCTTCGCACTGTAGATGTGGGCGTCAGGGCGGACGGTACTTTTGCTCTGTGGATCAATGCGAGCGCTCCCAAGTACAGAGATCCGGCCTCGCGACTGGCCTATTTCAAGAAGCTGTCAGATGAGTTGAGCGGGATCTCTGGTGTCGCAGCGGTGGGCGCAGTCGATCTGACGTTTCAGTTCGATTGGCAGACGACGAGGGTTCGTGCAGGCGTCAATCGTGCGAGCGCGCCTATAACGGCGCTGGACCGTGCCGCCACGTCCACGTACCTCGACGCCAGCGGCATCACGCTGATCGATGGCCGGTGGCTCGAAGCACAAGATCGATCGGGGGCGCCGCCGGTCGCAGTGGTCAGTCAAAGCCTGGCCGACGCCTTGTGGCCGAACCAGCGCGCGGTTGGGCAAACCTTGCAGCTGGACGCATCGAAGAGCGAGAAGCGTGCCGCCGTTGTTGGCGTGGTAAGCGATGTCCGGCCTGCCCCGCAGGCACCGCCATCCCGAATCGTCTACCGCTCGGTCGCGCAGATCCCGCCATCCTGGCTGTACTTCGTGGTCAAAACCCCTGCGAATGCGGACGTGCTGAACCAGATTCAGCCCGCGGTCTGGCGGGTGGATCCCGATCAACCCGTGGACGGCCCGTGGGCGATCCAGGACTGGATCGAGAACGCCACGTCGTCTGTACGCTTCCTAGCGACCCTCACGGCGATGCTGGCAGGAATCGGCATCGTGCTGGCGGCGGCCGGACTACATGCCCTGACGGTCTACTGGGTCGAGGCATCACGGCGGGAGCTTGGGATCAGGCGTGCTCTCGGTGCAAGCCATCGCGATGTTCTCGCATGGTTTGCGGCGAAATGGGGCGGTGTCGTGGGGCCTGCCGTCCTCGCGGGGCTCCTGCTTCAGTTCATGGTGCTGCGCGCAACCGCGTCCCAGATCGAAGCCGTCCAGCCTGCCAGCATCGGGCACTTGGCGCTGGGAACGACAGCGGTCGCCTTCTGCGCTGCAGCTGCGGCGGCGGTGGCCCTGATACGCGCGCTACGAGCTAACGAGCACGTGCTCATGCGGTGACTCTCTCGGGTCTGGAGAAGGTCAGCAAGGCAAGGCATGTCATTGTGGATAACCTCGCCACCCACTCCTGGCCGTTATCAGGAGTATTTGTTCGTGCGAATTCGACTGAACGGACGGGATGATCGTTAACGAAAGTCCAGGAACTTCATTGACACCACAAGGCGTCTGTCAGACGCCAGTGATCAGCCGAGTCCGTTCATCGATTCTGCCGAGCAGCGTCCTGTCGTAGACAATGTTCCACACACCATCGGCCACCTCTTCGAGACCAATGTCCTCGTCTTGGAGGGCGTGGCGCAGGAAGAGATGAGCCGAGTGCAAGCGGAACGTGCCGGCGTGGCTGACGCGCCGGATCTCCATGTGCGCAGGATACTCCGGCGGCGTGATCCGCGCGGGGTACGGCCGCGGGGAGGGTTCCCACCGCGCTGCTGCCCGCGGCGCGTGGCGGCGGCCGGTCGGGTCGTTTCTCGCGTGAGCTCGCGATGCATGCGCTCGTGCGC
>JBOGIN010001168.1:0-2040 GCA_050742275.1 Vicinamibacteraceae bacterium | reverse complement strand
GCCTGGGGTGGCGTCAGCCGGATGGCTGGAAGTCCATCCCGAGAATTTTCTCGCCAATCCCCACGCGACGGAACTGCTGGTGGAGTTGGCTGATCAGTATCCGATCTCCGCGCACACGGTCGGCGTGTCGATCGGGAGCGCAGACGGTATCGACAGCTCCCACCTCGCGCGTGTCCGCGCGCTGATCGATCTCGTCGATCCCGTGCTGGTCTCCGGCCACCTCGCGTGGTCGACGCACGCGGGGGCCTACCTGAACGATTTGCTGCCGCTGCCATACGACGAGGAAACGCTGCAGGTCCTGGTGGCGCACCTGGATGAGGTGCAGGAAGGTTTGGGACGACCGTATCTCGTGGAGAACCCGTCGAGCTACGTCGGCTTCGGGGCCTCGACGATGAACGAGGTGGAATTCCTCAATGAGCTGGTGCACCGGACCGGCTGCCGGCTGTTGTGCGACGTGAGCAACGTGTATCTGAGCGCGCACAATATGGGCTACGACGCCTATCGCTACATCGACGGCTTGCCGGTCGACGCCATCGGCGAGCTCCATCTGGGCGGCTTCGCCGCCGAAGCAGACGAGGCGATACCGGGCGGGACGTTGCTGGTCGACACGCACGGAAGCAGGGTGGCCGAGCCGGTCTGGGCGCTCTACGCCCATGCAGTTCACCGCTTCGGATGGAAGCCGACGTTGATCGAGTGGGATAACGACATCCCGTCGCTCTCCACGCTGCTCGGCGAAGCGACACGGGCAGACGAGGTCGCAGCAGCCGCTTTGGCACAGAACATCCCCCATGTCACCAGCTCTGTCACCGCGCCTCGCTAACTATCAGGCACGTCTGCGGCATGCGATGGTCGCTCGCAATGCAGCAGGTGTCGTTCCGCTGCTCGTCGGAGGGCTGGATCCAGGGACGCGTCTCGCCGTTCACCAACGGCATTACGACACCAGTCTCGTCACGACCCTCATCGGTAAGTTCCCCGCCACCGTCTGGCTCGTGGGCACGCCGCTCTTCACCGACGCCGCCAGAGCGTTCGTGCACGAGCGGCCGCCTAGCGCTCCGTGCCTCGCGGAGTACGGCGAAGACTTCCCGGACTTTTTGTCGTCGCGCGTGGCGAGTCCCCTGGCCTATCTGCGAGCGTTTGCCCGTCTCGAGTGGTGCCTCGGCCTTGCTGCCGTGGCGATCGACCATCCTCCCGTGTCGCTCGACGAATTCTCATGGCGCGACGCCGAGGAGCTGATGGACGTGCAACTGTCGCTTCAGCCTGGTCTGTACTATCTGCAGGCCGAGTGGCCGGTCGACGAGCTGATGAAGTTGTTCCTGACCGAGACGGCGCCCGACCGATTCGTGCTCGATCGGACCGACGTGTGGATCGAGGTCCGCGGCGCTCGCGGGACGTTCGACATGCGCCGCCTGGATCGCGGCCATTTTGCCTTTCGACGGGCCATCCAAGAAGGACTGTCGCTTGGCGAGGCGGCCGAGAGCGTCCTGTCGGCGGTGGACGACTTCGATGCCGGCGCCGCCCTCCAGCAGGTGGTTGGTGAGGGGCTGGTCGTGGCGATGACAAACGATGTTCGGGCAGGTGCAAAGTGACCTCGTCCAACACCGTTGCTGCCCGAATGCCGGCAGCCTACGATTGGCTTCAGGCAAGCCATGCGTGGCTCGCGCGGCTGCCGCTGTCGATCCTCCAGCTCGCGATGCGGATCGGCGTTGGGGCCGTGTTCTTCAAGGCAGGCCTCTTGAAGTACCGCTCGTTCGAGTTCACGGTGAAGCTGTTCGAAGATGAGTACCAGGTCCCGTTGTTGGATCCGGCGTTTGCAGCGAGCCTGACGATGGTCATCGAGCTCACGATTCCGGTGTTGTTGTTCGCGGGCCTGGCGACGCGCGTTGCGACGCTGCCGCTCCTGGGCATGATCACGGTGATTCAGACGTTCGTGTATCCCAACGCCTGGACCGATCATCTGCTCTGGGGCTCGATCCTGGTCTTTCTGTTGACGCGTGGGCCCGGCGCGCTCTCGCTGGACCATGTCATCGACCGGAGCGTGGG
>JBOGIN010001167.1:0-2980 GCA_050742275.1 Vicinamibacteraceae bacterium | reverse complement strand
GCCACGCTCCGTCCGTCGCGCAGCACCGTAAAGTCGTCCGCGACCTCGCGGAGCTCCTCGAGAAAGTGGCTGATATAAACGACGGCGACCCCATGATCGCGAAGCCGCCGCACCAGCGCGAACAGCTGCTCGACGTCGGCTCGCGGCAAGCTGCTCGTGGGCTCGTCCATTAACACGACAGAGGCATTCGCCGCGATTGCCCGGCTAATTTCCACCATCTGCCGCGCGGCAATGGGAAGATCCGCCACGCGCCGGTCCGGATGCAGCTCCGGGTGATGAAACTGCTCGAGGACGTCAGCCGCACGGCGGCGGCACTGCTCCCAATCGAGCAGCCCGCGGCGCGTCGGCTCCTGGCCCATGAGGATATTCTCCGCGACCGTGAGATGCGCGCAGAGCGACAGCTCCTGATGGATCAGCGCGACACCCGCCAGCCGCGCGTCGAGCGGCGAGCCGGGGGCATAGCGCTCGCCGCGGAGCGTCATCGTGCCTGCATCGGGCGGCAGCGCGCCAGACGCGATGCTCATCAGCGTCGTCTTGCCGGCTCCGTTCTCGCCAATGAGCGCGTGCACGCGTCCAGGACGGAGCTCGAGCGACACACCATCAAGTGCTACCGTTGGCCCGAAGCGCTTCTTGATACCAGCAAGGGCTAACACGATTCAGGGGTCAGGGAATCAGGCGTCAGGGGTCAGCAGGCATCAGCGCTCAGCACGCAGAGCGTATGCAGTCATTCGAGTTTCGACATTCGTGGGGGGCGCCGGCTTTAGCCGGCCCTGGGCCGCCTGAGCGCGGCCCCTACATGAATTCTTCATAGGCTCTCAGGACTCATAACTACAGCTATCGTAAGTACTCTTTGATCGGCGGATGGAGCAACGCCTGGGACTCCGGCGTATCGAGGTTCTCGCGCGTGACGAGTGTGACGCCCGTGTCGATGCGCCGCGGCACCTCCTGGCCCTGCAGATGCGCAACCATTGTCACCACTCCCCGATATCCCATTTCGAAGGGATCCTGTAAGACCACCCCGTGCAGCTGGTCTCGCTGCATGGCCCGCACGAAGGCCTCGCTGGCGTCGAAGCCGATGAACTTCACCTTCCCGATGCGACCGAGATCCTGCAAGGCAAGCAGCATCCCGTACGTGGAGTTCTCGTTGACCGTGAACACGCCGTCCAACCGCGACCCAAAGCGGTTGAGGAGGTTCTCGGACGCGCGCTTGGCCGTATCGCGCGTTGGGCCGGCGTGCTGATCGGAGGAGATCAGCTCGATGCCTGGGTAGGCTTGTTTCAAACGCTCCACAAAGCCCCGCTCGCGTGCCTCGGTGCTGGCGGATCCCTCCTGATACCGCAGGAGCAGAACGGTCCCCTTGCCGTTGAGCAGGGTCCCGAGCCGGTCGGCGGCGAGCACACCACCCTCGTGGTTGTCCGTCGCCACGAAGCTCACGGTCTCGTCCGACGCGAGATCCGAGTCGATGATCACCGTCGGCACGCCAGCACGTCGCGCCTCGTCCACCGGCCTCACGAGCGCGCGAGCGTCGAGCGGCGCGAGCACCAGACCGTCGATGCCCTCGCTGAGAAAGCCCTCGACCACCTGGATCTGTTGCTCGCGGTCGTCTTCACGGATAGGGCCCTTCCACGTCAGGTCCACGCGGACGCCCTGCTTGTCGAGCTCACGAGCCGCTCGAATCGCACCGGCGTGAATGCTCTGCCAGAACTCGTGCGTCGTGCCCTTCGGGATGACGGCGATCTGGAACTCGTTGGACGACCCGCCTCCGCCGCAGGCGCCCGCGACGAGCCCACACGACAGAAGCAGGGAGACGAAGGTTACGCGCGGTCGCATCACGGACATCCTCTCAATCGAGCTCGAGCACGGCCTTGATGTAGTCAGGCGAGTGGCGATCGGGACCGCCGAACGCCTCCGGCACCTGCTCGAGCGAGCCGTACCGGTGCGTCACGAAGCGGCTGACCTCGATCGTGCCCTCCTCGATGAGCGCCAGCGCGCGCCGGTAGACGGTGGGCCGGCCGTCGGGATCGAAGCCTCCCGATCCGCCAGCCGTGGCCACGAGCGTCGGCTCACGAAACTGGAGCTGGTTGAGCACGCTGAGCTCGACGTCGGTCTGTCCGTGCGCGTAGAGCAGGACCGTCGCCTGCTTGCGCGTCAGGAGCGGCATCTGACGAAACAAGGCCCCAACGCCCGCCGCGTCGATGAGCCACTCGACGCGACGCCCGCTCGTCCGCTCGAGGATGGCTTCGGCGATGTCCACCGACTCGGGGTCGATCACTTCCGCGCCGAACGACGCCGCGAGCGTCCGGCGGGCGGGGTTCGGCTCGGACACGAAGATGTGGCCGTCGTATCCGAGCGCCCGGCGGAGGTATTGCAGGAACAGCAGCCCAGCCGGACCGGCGCCCGCCACGAGCACGCTCCGCGCCCGCGACTCACCCTGCTGCGGCATCAGATAATAACGTCCGCGCGCGCGCTGCGCGACCTCCATCGCGTGCACCACGCACGCCAGCGGCTCCGCCAGCGCCGCCTCGGCGTTCGGCACCCCACCGTCGCAGCGCACGCAGTTGACCGCCGGAAGGACCATCTGCTCCGCCATCCCGCCCGGCAAGCCGGTCAGACCATGCTCCTGGTAGCGCTCGCATTGGTGGGAATCGGCCGAAGCGCAGTATTCGCAGAGCGTGGACCGCCCTGCGCTCATGCAGTTGACCCCTTGATCGACGATGACCCGGTCGCCGGGCTTCAAGTCGCCGACGTCGCGTCCGACGGCCTCGACGATCCCGACGTTCTCGTGGCCCAGGATCTGCGGCGCCCGGCTCAGAGAAATCGGCTGTCCGAGGCGATCGGTATTGTAGTTGCCTCGCCCCTCGTAGATGTGGAAGTCCGTGCCGCAGAGTCCAACGGCCGCGACGCGAACGACCACGTCACGTGGGGACGGGTCGGGCATCGGCACATCACGGATCTCGAAACGGCGGACATCGCACAGGAC
>JBOGIN010001166.1:0-4819 GCA_050742275.1 Vicinamibacteraceae bacterium | reverse complement strand
GCCGTGAGGAGGTGCGACGAGTGCGGAATTCTCGAGTCGGGAAGATCACCTTACCGCAGACCACGCAGCCTCGTCCAGCGCCAGAGGAGCTGCGCTACTTTTCGACGGCGTTCCGCGCGAGCACGCCCCGCATCTCGGCGTCGGTCTTCAGCTCGTTCTTCACCGAAAACGCGCTCGAGGAGCTCGCCAGCGATTGCGCGAGCGCGCGGTCTACGTCGCTCTGCACGACCCCTGTCAGCACCACTTGACCGCGGTTGACCACGATGTGAATTGGCGGGTTGGGCTGCGTCGCGTAACGCCAGAATGAGGGATTGCCGTAGATGGCGCGCGCGATGCGGAAGCGCAAGTCGTCGTCGAACTGCGAGACCGGCAGCACGGTGATCTCGTTGCGCACGCCGCGAACGCCGTCCACCTTCGTGACGAGCCGCTCGATGTCCTTGGCCTTGTACGGCATGGTGACGCTTCCGCTGAGCGTCACGACACCATCGTCAACGGCAGCGCGAATGTCATCGAACACCGTGAAGTGGACGTACTTGTTGGCGATCGCCGCCGCATCGCGAAAGATACGCGCATCGGTGCGCGCGTCCGCGTACAGGGGAACGGCACCGAGAAAAATGCCCGTGAGGATTGCAGCTACGAAATATCGAATGAATCGTCTCACCATGATTCGTGAACGCTGTCCGCCGCCGGCCACGTCCAGCGCCCTCCAACAGCTCACAGAGGATCAAAGGTCGTGCCAACCAAACAGGCGTCAGGGATCAGGGGGCAGGCGTCAGTAGGCGTCAGGGGGCAAGGATCAGGCATCAGTAGGGGGCAGGCGGTAGGGGACAATGGGAGGTGGATTGGAGGTCACCCGAACGCTGCCCGCCTGATGCCTAACCGGTGACGCCTCCTGCCCCCCCGACGCCTGGTCCCTGACGCCTGCCTCAGTGGGTGAGGCGCTCCAGCAGAACCACGGTGGCAAGTCCGGCGGCAATCAAGATGACCTGGGCGATGGGGTGCACCGCGACATGTCCGCGGTGGAGGCTCGGGATGAGGTCTGCCATGGCCACATAGAGGAAGCTTCCGGCTGAAAAGGAGAGGACGTACGGGAGAACCGTCGGGATGGGTCCGAGCGCGAAGTACACCGCGAGGGCGCCGAGCATCCCAGTCGCCCCGGAAACGAGGTTCAGGATGAACGCGCGCCGCTTCGAAAAGCCCGCCCCGAGCAGAATCGCGAGGTCGCCGAGCTCCTGTGGCAGCTCGTGCGCCGCAGCGGCAATGGCCGTCGTCACGCCCAATGCGGGTGACGTGAGGACGGCCGCGCTGATGATCGCGCCGTCGACGAACGTGTGAAACGCGTCGCCGACGATGACCAAGGATGCCGCGCTGGTGTGATTGGGGGTATGGGCCAGTTCGTGAGAATGGCGCCAGAGCAGCAGCTTCTCGAGGATGAAGAACGTGAGAATGCCAGCGACGAGCGATCCGAGCACCTGACCGGAGGGAAGCGCTTCGAGCGCTTCAGGAACGAGTCCAAGCAATGCCAAGCCAAGCAGCGTTCCGACGGCGTAGCTCACCAGCCAGGAGACCAGCCGATCGCGGACGCGACCATCGAACAGAAACAGGACCGACGCAACCAGCGCACCGGCGAGACTCCCTAGGGCGCTGAGAAGCAGCGCAACGACGAGTAAGGGCACGCCGGGATATTAGCAGGCGTCAGGGATCAGGCGTCAGGGATCAGCAGGCGTCAGCCTGATCTCTGCTGACGCCTGCCCCCTGATCCCTGACGCCTATCCTGTCAGGAGCCGGCAAGATAGCCTCGCCGTGCGCGCACCGTGTGCCCCCGCTTGTCGACCTCGACCCGGATTTCGTGCCACTTCCCTTCCTTTTGGCTTCGCGGCGGCACGTACGCCAGCAAGTACTGCTGACTGAGCTCCTCGGCGATGCTCGCCACGGCAGGATCGATATCGTCGAACTCCTCGACGATCTCGGTGCGTCCGCCCGTCTGATCGGCGAACTCGCGGAGCGCGCGCACGTTCACGCCGTAGTCGCCTCGCATGACCCGTCCGCGCGGGACGGTCGGCGGTCTTGGCGTCGGCATCGGCCACCGTGGCACGCCACCTGGCGTTGGGAAGGGTCGACCGATGGGGGGAAACTGCGGTCCGCCGCCGCCGCCGCCGATCATTGTGAAGCTCGATCCGCCGTTGCCCTCGATGCCAATCGCGTAAACCAGCACCTCGCTCTGTTGGATGAGCGTCTTGAGGTCGTCGACGCTCGTGTGGCTGGTCGTGTCGTTTCCATCGGAGAGCACGACGACTGCCTTCTTATGGTTCCGGCCCTCCTGCGCTTTCTCCACGGCGTCGGTCACCCCGTCGTACAGCGCCGTGCCGCCATGCGGCTGAAGCTGGCGCAACGCCTCGCGCAGCGACGCGCGATCTCGCGACCAGTCGTGCAGCTGCTTCACCTGATCCCCGAACATCGTGATGAAGACTTCATCGTCCGGACCAAGGCGCTCGAGAAATCGAGCCAGCGCACGCCGCGCGGCGACGATCTTCTCGCCCGCCATGCTGTTGCTCGTATCGACCACGAGGCCGAGGCTCACCGGAACGCGCTCGGCGGAGAAATGCGAGATGGCCTGCGGTTGGTCGTCCTCGTAAATCTTGAAGTCTTCCTTGCGCAGGCCGGACACGAATCGGCCGTCGCGGTCCGTTACGGTGGCGGTGACGTTGATCAGCTCGACGCCGCTACGGAAACGAAAACGCTCGTCCGCGTCTTGCTGTGCGGCCACCGCCCCCGACGAGACCGGTCCGGCAAGCACGGCGAGGACGGCCACTGACCGAAGAATCCGACGTGTCATGGCGTGCCTCCTGCGCGGCGAAGATCGACATGCGGCGCCACGCCGCCGTTGCTCTGCCGAAAGCTCACACGCACGCGGCTCGCCCCGGCAGGCAGTAATGCGCGCACCGTGAAGGGCGCCTCCGCCCCCGGTGCGAGCGATGGAAGTCGTCCCGGCGCGCCTGTGTGCGGCAGCGGCCGGCCCTGCGTATCGAAGAAGACGACAACCGCGGTGATGCCGCCGCGCTCATCCGCTCCCGTGGGATTCCGCACGGCACCGCTCACAACGACCGCGTCCGGCACCTGCTCGTGCTCGAGCGACAGCAGCTCCAGCGGCGCCGGCGCCGCGGCGGTCGCAGCTGGCCGGCCGGCCCCTGACGATGACGATAGCGCCAACGCGGCGGCGAGACCACCGCCAAGCAGCACGGCAATCCCGAGGACGAGCGCCCACAGCGGGACGGGACGCGCCGGGGCGGGCCCGCTCTGGTCGGAGAAGAGATTGGATACCAGCACTTTCTCGTCGGACGCGGCTCCCTGCGTGTCGTCACGCGCTGAGGCCGCTGGCGACGGCGCGGCCACCAGCTCCGCCATCAGCACGGCCACGCGCGCATCAGACCGCCGCTGCGCGTCCCGCGTGACGCGCCACGCGAGCACCACTGCCGCAACGGCGACGGCGACGGAGAGGAGGGTGATGAACAGCATTGTGTCGAGTCCCCGCGCTATCGCATGTTGAATTCCACCGCCACTTCGACCAGCACGTCCACTGGCACCTCTCTCAGCGTCGCCGGCCTGAACCGCCACTGTTTGACGGCTCGCACCGCTTGGTCGTCGAGGCCGTATCCCAGCCCGCGCAGCATGCGTACCTCGCCGACGGTCCCATCGCGCAGGACGACCACTTCGAGCAGCACCTCACCAATGATGTTCCGCCGTCGTGCTTCCTCCGTGTAGGCCGCCTTGACCTCCTGCACGATGACGGGCGGCTCCACACCGCTTCCTGGGCGGTAAGGGCCGCCGCCGGCGCCACCCCCGGAGCCCTCCCCAACGCCCGGCCCTTCCCCATCCCCGCGGCCGACGCCCACACCCTCGCCGGCCCCCTCGTCTTCACCCGCACCTCGGCTCTCCTCTTCGGTCGGACGCGGCTCGAGCACGCCCGTTCGTTCCTCGGTTTCGGCACGTCTGGCCACGATAGGTGCGCGCAAGGCCTCGAGATGACCGGCCGGTGGCGGGGGCGGTTCTGGAGGCGGCTTTACCGGGGGAGGCGGCTCCTTCTCGGGCATTGGGCTACTCAGGACGCTCGACCCCTTTCGCTTCGCGCGAGGCGCCGGCTGTGGTTCGCGCGTGCCGCCACCACCACCGCCGCCTCCCGGGCCCGGCAGCGAGAGATACACGAGCCGCACCGGCTCCGGCCTCACGTGGAGGACGTCGGTCACCTCTTCGCCCCCTACCCGCGGCATCGCCAGCACGACCAAGAGCAAGGCAACGAGCCCATGAACCGCCGCCGACACAACCACAGGGAGACCTGGCGCTCGGCGCATGGGCAGGCGCGTCGCAAAGAGCGCCGACGCCCTGGAAACAAAGGCGGATCCAATCTGCGGCGGCGAGAGGGGCTCGCCAGCCTTCAGGGCACGGCCGACGCGGACCGCCTCTCCGTGTGCGATGAACTCGCCGTCGATGGTTGCAATGCGCCCCTCGTCGAGGAGCTCGCGCACGCGTGCCAGCGGCGCGCCTGCGGCGCGTGCCAGCTCATGCAGCGCGTAGACATCGGCATCCTCCAGCGCGCCATCGCGGGTGAGCGCCGACCGGAGTGAGGAGTGTGTCGCCACGTGTGATTACCGTGGGCAAAAAGCTTGCCTGAAGCCGTGAAGGACTGGAGAACGAGGGTTCCTGCCCGGGTGGCAGGCGCCAGGCAGCCACGTCACCCATCGACGACAAGAACGCGCGATGGGTTGCCCCCCACGGGTGACACTGGGGAAGGGATCAAGGGATCAAGGGATCAAGGGATCAA
>JBOGIN010001165.1:0-3664 GCA_050742275.1 Vicinamibacteraceae bacterium | reverse complement strand
ACGTCATTCTGGAGGTTCACGGCAGCCCAAAGCCGGATCCAACGATCATCGACCGGGAGCGGCGTGCCTGGTCGAAGCTGTCTGGCATACCCGCGGTGCGCGCCGGCCGCGTCTATCTGCTCTATGACGATGCGCTGGTGGTACCCGGACCACGCATGCCAATCGCAGCCGAGCAGTTTGCGCGGGCTCTGCATCCGGGAGCGTTCCGATGAGCCGATCCCGCGTGCTGGTATCGTGGAGCTCCGGCAAGGACAGCGCCTGGCTGTTGCACGTCTTGCGTCAGCAGGGCGCGCTCGAGATTGGCGGGCTGCTCACGACGGTCAACGAAGCCTTCGCGCGTGTGGCGATGCACGGTGTCCGCCGGTCGCTGGTCGAGGCACAGGCCGACGCCGCAGGCCTGTCATTACGCGTTGTGCCGCTGCCCTGGCCCTGCACGAATGCTGTCTACGAGACGCACATGAGTCAGGCGGTTCGCGCGGCGGTGGCAGAGGGCTTCACGCACGTCGCGTTTGGCGATCTCTTCTTGGAGGATGTCAGGGCGTATCGTGAGCAGCGCCTCGCGGGGAGTGGGCTCTCGCCCATCTTTCCGCTTTGGGGTCGCGACACCGGCGTGTTGGCACGTGAGATGCTGGACGCAGGACTTCGCGCGCGGATTGTCTGCATCGATCCGCGGGTGGTCCCGCGATCCCTTGCAGGCAGCGAGTACAACGATGCTTTCCTCGCGTCGCTCTCGGACGCAGGGATAGACCCGTGCGGCGAGAGAGGTGAGTTTCATACGTTTGCCTACGCTGGTCCGATGTTCCACACTGCGGTGCCGTACGTCGTGGGCGACACCGTCGAGCGAGATGGCTTCCTGTTCTCCGATATCGCCCCTACTCGGCAAACACGGCTTCAACCGGGCGCGGAATGAGTCGCAGCCCCCACGCTTCATCGAAGAAGCGCCGCACCGCCGCGCGCCCACGCTCACCGTAGTCGAGCGTCAGGTCGTTCACGTACATCCCTACGAACGTGTCGGTGCGGGCGCGGTCGAGACCGCGTCCAAACTGCTCCGCATACTCGACAGCTTCCGCCCGGTGGTCGAGCGCGTAGGCAATGCTGTCGCGCAGTAGCTTGGACACGCGACGCATCCTGTCGGCACCAAGGTCGCGACGAATGACGTTGCATCCGAGCGGCAGCGGCAAGCCGGCAGTCTTCTCTTTCCACCAGGCGCCGAGATCGACGAGCTTGCGTAAGCCGGACTCCTCGTAGGTGAGCTGTCCCTCGTGGATGAGCAAGCCGGCGTCTGCCTTGCCATCGCGAACCGCTTCCAGAATCTCATCGAAGGGGAGCACGCGATGCCTCAAGCCAGACTTGTACATCTGAAGAGCCAGCCAAGCGGATGTACGCATCCCAGGAATCGCGACTTCCAGACCATCCAATTCAGACGAACCGTCAGCCCGCGTCACGACCATGGGTCCATACCCATCGCCCATGCTGGCGCCATGCGGGAGGAGCGCATACCGATCGCCGAGATAGGCGTAGGCATGAAAGGACACCGCGGTGACCTCGTAGCGTCCCTCGAGCGCCGCCTGGTTGAGTGACTCGATATCGGCAAGAACTTGAGCCACCTCGAGATCGCCCGTATCGATCGCGCCGGACGCGAGGCCGTAAAACATGAAGGCATCGTCGGAATCAGGGCTGTGGGCCACTGTTATCTTCATTGCTGTATTTTCTCATGATACGTACTGTCCCCCCGGGCCACCATGCTCAGGGCAAATGCGACTGCTCGTCGCGCAGCGCAGCAAGAATCTCGAGCTCGACACGATCCTTGGGACGCCCGGCAGCACGCTTCATCGTGATGAGGTCGTCAAGACCGGCAACGGCCACACGGCGATCAGCGAGCTCCATCCAGGTCGCCGTTGCCACGAGATCCTCGAATCCTCGCGAGCCAGCAGGGGATCCCAGAACATCCAGATTGCCCGCGCTCGTCGTGAAGGTGAAGTGATCGCCCCGTTCCAACGTTGCCGCATCGAGCCGGAACGGCACCTCGGCATCGACTCCGCGGAGTCGCGCGTCGAGTGCCCGTAACGCGCGCGCCAGGCGGTCCAGGTTGGCTCGATCGCGGGCGTAACAAATGTCGAGATCGTTGGTCACGGTAGGAGAGCCCCACAGTCGACTGGCGACTCCCCCAATGAGCACATAGCGGACGCCGTGGTCGGCCAGCGTGCGGAGGATCCATTCCGGATCGAAGGCGATGACGGTCATCGCCGCGATTCCAAAAGACGACCGAGAGCGTTCGCTTCGGCCGCGGCGAGCCGCAAACGTTCCTGGGGCGTGAGGGCCAAGAGCGCCCGCATTGCCGTTCGATCAATCCCGGCGCCCGCGCGAGGCATGAGCTCCAACTCGTAGCCGCAGGCGTCGAGGAGCCTGGTCAGCGTTTCGTACCGAGGCGATACGGCGCCGCTCTCGATGCGTGCGATCGCCGGCTGTGAAATGCCCGTGCGTTCAGCCAGAACGCGCTGATTCAGCCCCGCCTTGCGCCGCGCCCGACGAAGAAGGGTCGACGCTGTCACAATTTAAAGATATCAAATAGATAACGTCAATGCTATCAGCTGGCGTGGTGCGGTCTCTTTGCAACCAGACCCTCGAGTTGAGGCCAGTACCGTTCATTTAATGTGGCTTCGTCCACACTGGACGTAGCGCGGGGCCTTCAGGCCCCGCGACGCGCGGGCTGAAGCCCGTGCGCTACGTGCGATGTGTGTCAATGCTCGCCCACGAGATGCTCACCTGCGTCGCAGCACGCGCTCGTAGATGCGCATGACATCCCGTCGAGAGACCACGCCGACAGGCATCTCGTCGGTCTCGTTGCGAACGACGACCAGCGCATCGGCGTCGGATTCACTGAGCCGCGTGAGCGCGGTGGCCAGTCGATCGGAGACCAGGATGTGCGCCTCCTCCGTCCGCGTCATGATGGCATCTATCGACACCGGGCGCTTCTCCGCAACCGCGGCCGCGGAGAGCTGATCGACGCTGACGACGCCGATCACGCGGTGCTCGGCATCGACGACCGGAAGCGCCGGCGCGCGCGCCTGCACCGCCACCGACAGCGCGTTCAGCACGCTCGTGCTCGGCACAACCGCGGGCAAGTTCTTGCGCATCGCCTGCTCCACCGTGAACGCGTGCACGCGCTCCAGCTCCTGTCCCGCGTAGTAGGCGATGTTCTGCTGGCGCAGCTTGAGCGTGTAGATCGACTCCCCCACCAGGCGACGCGTCACGACGATGGCAATCACGGTCGCCAGCATGGACGGCAGGATGATGCGGTAGTCGTCGGTCATCTCGAAGAGCAGGATGATCGCCGTGAGCGGGGCGAGCGCCGTGCCGCCGACGACCGCGCCCATGCCCACGAGCGCGTATGCGCCGCTGCCCGCAGTGGCGGTGGGCAAGATCAAGTGGACCAGCCAGCCAAAGGCGCCACCCAACACCGCGCCGATATACATCGACGGACCGAACACGCCTCCGGAACCGCCGGACGCCAGCGTGAGCGAGGTCGCGACGATCTTGAGGGGGACGAGCAGCGCGAGCAGCCACGCCGGGCCGAGCGTCCCCCAGGTCGCGCCCTGGATGGTCTCACTGCCAGTGCCAAAGATATCCGGCGCGAAGCGGCCGACGATCCCGACCATCAACC
>JBOGIN010001164.1:0-3253 GCA_050742275.1 Vicinamibacteraceae bacterium | reverse complement strand
CTGGTCGTAGACCCGCTTGTCGATCTTGCCGTACGGGTTCTCCTTGGTGTTCAGGGCCAGGTAGCCGCCGTTGTTCTCGGGCAGCTTCTGCTTGATGATGTCTGCCGCCAGGGTCACGCCCAGGTGGTTGGCCTGGCCGGTGAGATCCGCGGCGAGGTGGTAGTCGGTCTTCTCGGTCTTGAACGCGCTGTTGCGCAGGTAGCACCAGAGCACGGTGACCATGCCGAGCTCGTGCGCCTGCGCGAAGGCGCGCGAGACCTCCTGAAGCTGCCGGGAGGATTCCTCAGAGCCGAAATAGATGGTGGCGCCAACGGCAACCGCGCCGAGCTCCCAGGCCTGCTTCACCGATGCGAACATGATCTGGTCGTATCTGTTCGGATAGCTGAGGAACTCGTTGTGGTTCAACTTGACCAAGAAGGGGATCCGGTGCGCGTATTTCCGCGCGCAGGACGCGAGCGCGCCCAGGGTCGAGGCGACGGCGTTGCACCCGCCCTCGACGGCGAGCTCCACGATCTTCTCTGGATCGAAATAGGTAGGGCTCGGCGCGAAGCTGGCGCCAGCCGAGTGCTCGATGCCCTGGTCAACCGGGAGTATGGAGACATAGCCCGTGCCGGCGAGACGTCCGGTGTTGAGAATCTGCTGAAAGCCGCGGAGCACCTGCGGCGAGCGGCTCGTCTGTGCGACCACCCGTCCGACGAAATCCGGTCCGGGGAGGTGCAGATCCGCGGCCCGGAACCCGCGCGCCTCGTATGAGAGCAACGCCTCGGCATCGGCGCCGAGCAGCTCCTGTATCCTGCTCGTAACAATAGTCGTTGTCATAGCCTGTCGTTCTCCGATCGAGCCGCAGCGGGCCGATCAAACCTTCATTCTATCGCATCCCCCAGCACCCGCCGCGCCGCATCAGCCGCCCATCGTCCCGACAGGCAGGCGCCCTCGATCGTTCCCGGTAAGCCGGTATCGACCCAGTCGCCGGCCAACAGAAGCCGTGGCACGGCCGTGGCCGTGGGCGGCCGGGCGGGCTGGTCGGCGGCGAGCGAAAAGGTGGCGCGCGGCTCGCGCACGACCAACGTGCGGCGTACAGACGCGTGGCGCGCACTGGGGAGCGCCTCGCGAAGCTCGCCTAGCGCAAGGGCTGCCAGTGACGCGTTTGATTGACGCAGGAGCTCTTGCGCGCCGCTTCCGACCAGCGTCACGTGCGAGGCGTCTTCTCCGATGACCGCGCGCTTGTCGAAGGCCCATTGGAGCCGCCGGCCGGGCAGGCCGACGAACGCGCAGGGCAGAATCTCACGGTCGAACCAGATGTTGACGGAGACGATGGGTGAGGCGGCTGTCGCGGCGGCCGCCCGACAGAGCGGCCCCATCCTGCCTGGGCCGCCGTCGTTCGCCTCGTCAATGAACACACGCGGCAAGTCGAACCAAGGCACCGCGACAATCACGGCATCCGCTTCGATCGGCGTAGAGCTGTCCGCGTCACGCTCGTCGCGCACATCCACGCCGATCAGGCGGTCGCCGGCGAGCCGCACGCGTGCCAGACTGTGTGCGCGCACGCGGCCGCCGGCGGCTTCGATGACGCTGCCAGCCAGCGTGGAGAGCGCCGCCAGCGGCTTGATGGGAATGCCGAGGGCAGCGTCCTGCGTGCGTCCATTCATCATCTGACCGAGGACGCGCACGAAGGGCGAGGCCGCCGCGACGTCCGTGGGCTCGTTGAGCGCCGCGAGCGCGAGCGGCTCCCAGAGCATCGAGCAGAGCTCGGGGTGCTGGCCGTGGCGAGCGAGCCAGCCCGCAACGGTCTCGCCGGGGCGCACCACGCCGCCGGGTGGCCGATTATCTGTCGTCTGCGCACGCCGCAAGACACGCCCGAGCCTGAGCGCCGAGAGCCGCGCGCGCCAGCCGACACCGCGCCAGCGCAGCACCCCGCCCAGGAGGTTCAGCGGCGGCGGCCACGGTGGACAACGCAGGATCGAGAGACGCCGCTCGGGATCGACGAACGTCACTTCGAGCGTCCGCTGCAAGTCGATGTCCTGCTCGGCGCCAATCGCACGAAGGAACGCGAACGTCTCGCGGTAGCAGCCCATGAGGATGTGCTGGCCGTTGTTGACCCAGTCACCCGTTTCTCGATCGCGAAATGACGACGCTCGTCCTCCGAGCTGACCACGCGCTTCGAGCAGCGTGATGCGGACACCAGACGAGGCGAGCGACACCGCGGCCGTCAGACCCGCAAAGCCACCGCCAACGACGATTACGTGCGGTGTCTCCATAGGCGTCAGGGGTCAGGCATCAGGGGTCAGCGGGCGTCAGGCCTGAAGCCTGCTGTCGCCTGATCCCTGACCCCTGACCCCTATCATGGCCCGCGCCCAGGTGCGAAGCGCGATGAGCGCGCGGGCGGGCCGGGGGACGCCGATCCGCTCCGAGAACACATCGAAGTTCCGGCGCTCGATCCGTTTCAGGAGCGACACATAGATGGCGCTCATGATCTCCGCGGCCACGAGCCGGCGCGCATCGTCGGGCGGGAACGCGGCGCGAGCACGAGTGAAGAACTCGCGACAGCGCGCTGCCTGATGACCCAGCAAGGCAACGACCGGCGGCGTCAGGCGTCCGACGCGAAGATCCGATTCGTCGACCTTGTAGCTACTGAGATCCTCGAGCGGAATGTACAACCGGCCGCGCCGCAAGTCACTGCCGACGTCGCGCAAGATGTTGGTGAGCTGGAGCGCGAGACCAAGCTCCACGGCGTACTGACGGGCCCGGGGATTCCGGTATCCGAAGATCTCGAGGCAGATGAGCCCCACCGCCGACGCCACACGCAGGCAATACTCGCGCAGCTCGTCGAAGGTCGCGTAGCGTCGCGGGGCGAGGTCCATCGCCACGCCGTCGATGAGATCCTCGAAGGGCTGTCGTGGCAGGTTGAAGCGATCAATCCAGGGCTCGAGCGCGCGCCCCTGGGCGGTTCGGGGCCCTTCGGAGGAAAAGCAACGTTGGAGCTCGGCGCGCCAGGCCAGGAGCGCCGCCTCGCCATCCTTCCCCTCGGATTCATCCACGGCATCGTCAATCGCACGGCAGAAGTCCCAGACGGCGACGATGGCGCGCCGCCGGTCTGGCGAGAGGACGAGGAAGGAATAGTAGAAGTTGGTGTCGCGCGCCATGCTTCACCGCCACACCATGGCCTGCCACATCAGCGGGAGGATGTCCCTGCGGGACAACGTGGGCCGATCGTCGAGGCTTTGACGTGGCGCGCGCGCGAGGCGATCCAGAA
>JBOGIN010001163.1:0-3667 GCA_050742275.1 Vicinamibacteraceae bacterium | reverse complement strand
CCCCCACAGGTGACGACACAAGTGAATCGCGGTGGTTAAGCCCTAACAGCTGAGTCGAGGAGCCTGCAATTTCCGGTTGACGGACGAGCTGTGTCGTGAGACTGTTTCCTGCAACGGTGAAAGATTTCTTGTGCGCGTGAACGCTCCGGCGCGTCCTGCGGCCTAGCCGCGTCGTTCACTTCGGGAACGACGTCGACCGCCCGTGGCGTTTTCGAGGGAGGGGGACATGCACACACGACGCATTCGCATCGCTCGTTCGGCATGGAGAGCCGCAGGTTGGCTTGCCTTGGCGCTGGTCGTGGTCGCTCCGGCGACGGTGATCGCACAGGTGCTGTACGGATCCGTGGTCGGCGCCGTCACCGATACGAGCGGCGCGGTTATTCCCGGCGCCATCGTCACGATCACGCACCAGGAGCGGAACGTGACGCGCGAAGAGGTGACGGACGCCGAGGGCAACTATGCCTTCTCGACCGTGGCGACCGGTACCTACACGGTCCGCGTAGCGCTGGAAGGTTTTCAGACGGTCGAGCGCGAGAACGTGCAGGTGACGCTCAACACGGTGGCGCGCATCAACATGAAGCTCGGCGTCAGCGCCGTCGCCGAGACGGTGATGGTTGTCGCGCAGACGCCGCTCTTACAGACCGATCGTGCGGAAGTGCGGTCGGAGATCACCGCCACCGATTTAGAGAACCTTCCCGTCCCGCTCGGACGCAACTATCAACAGGCGTTCAAGTATCTGCCAGGCTTCACGCCACCGTCCGACGCCCACTCGGTGGCGACGAACCCGTCGCGCGCCCTCGCCTTCAATGTCAACGGCGCGAGCTACAGCTCGAACAACACGCGCATCGACGGCGTGAGCACACAGAACGTGATGTTCCCGCACGTGGCTGCCTACGTGCCGGCGCTCGAGTCGGTCGAAACGGTCAACGTCGTGACCAGCAGCTTCGACGCCGAGCAGGGGCTCGCGGGCGGATCGGCCATCAACGTCCAGATCAAGAGCGGCACCAATCAGCTCCAGGGCTCGGCGTTCGAGTATCACCACAACGAGGACCTGCGGGGACGTGACTACTTCGCGCCGCCCGACAGCGAGCGCGGCAACTTCTCGTACAACCAGTTCGGGGGCACGCTCGGCGGTCCGATCGCGCGCGACAAGCTGTTCTTCTTCGCCAGCTACGAGAACACGCTCGATCGCCGGACGGAGGAACTGACCGCGACGGTGCCGACCGAGCCATTGCGCCGCGGCGACCTGTCGGCGTCGCCCACGCCGATCTACGACCCGCTGACCGGCAATCCGGATGGATCGGGGCGCTCGCCGTTTCCCAACAACCAGATTCCAGCCGGTCGCATCGATCCCACCGCGCAGTGGATCATCGACCGCGTTCCGCTCCCGAACCTGCCGGGCGAGACTAACAACTACTTCGTCCAAGCGCCGTTCACCTTCGATCGATGGACATTCGACGGCAAGGTCGACTGGCGCGTCAACAACCGGCTGGAGACCTTCGTCCGCTTCAGCAAATTGGACTTCGCCGCCGAGAACACCACCATCTTCGGTGACGAGCTACAAGGGCCGGGCATCGCCGACGAGGCCGATGCCGGCACTGGATCGGGACACACCTACAACGTCTCGGTCGGGGCCACCTACACGGCGACGCCGAACTTCGTCGTCGACGCCAACATCGGGTGGGTGCAGATGAAGACCGCCGCGGAGATGTCGAACATCGCGACCCTCGTCGGCCGAGACGTGCTGCATCTGCCGGGGACCAACGGCACTCGAGCCTTCGAGGGAAGCACGCCGTCGTTCTTCGTGGACGACTACACGGAGTACGGCGTGTCGGAGATCTTCAATCCGTACTATCGCGACGACGGGCAGGTGCAGTACGTCGTGAACGCGACGTGGGTAAAGGGGACGCACAGCCTGCGCTTCGGCGGCGACATCGGCGTACAGCGAACCGACCACATCCAGGCGTCGATTGGCGGCAGTCTCGGCCTCGGCGCGCGAGGCGGCTTCGAGTTCGGGCCGGGACCGACGGAAATCGCGGGAGGGCCGAGCGGGAACAACTTCAACTCCTGGGGGACGTTCCTCCTGGGCCTCCCGACGCGCACGGGACGCGACTACCTGCTGGAGGCCCCGTATACGTCACGAAACCAGTTGTACAGCTTCTTCGTGCGCGATCAGTGGCAGATTGGGCCGACGGTCACGCTCTCGCTCGGCACCAGGTGGGAGTACTTCCCCATCCCGCGCCGTGCGAACCGCGGCCTCGAGCGCTATAACCCCGAGACCAACATGATGGAGCTGGGGGGGATCGGGCCGGTGCCGATGGATCTCGGTGTGGAGGCCAGCAAGACGATGTTCGCGCCGCGCGTCGGCGTGGCCTGGCGGCCGACCGAGGAGGTCGTCGTGCGCGCCGGGTACGGGCTGACGAACGATCCCTTCCCGCTCTCACGGCCGCTGACCAGGAACTTCCCCGTGGTGCTCAGCATGGCCGTGCAGGCGGAGAACCAGTATCAGTTCGCCAGCCCTCTGCGCGACGGTATTCCGCCGACCGTGATCCCGGATCTCAGCAGCGGGCAGGTGGAGGTGCCCGGCAACACCGCCCTGATCAGCCTGCCGGAAGAGTTCGAGCGGGGGCGCGTGCACTCATGGAACGTCACCGTCCAGCGGGCGCTGGGGCTTGGCTTCGTGGGTGAGGTCGGCTACGTCGGATCGCGCCAGTCGAACCTGCTGGGCTACCGCGAGACGAACTGGTCGCCGATTGGCGGCGGGCGCGCCGGCCGGCAGTTGTTCGCGGAGTTCGGCCGCGACGCGAGCACGCGGGTCGTGGAGCCCGTCGGCGACACGAGCTACCATTCCTTGCAGACGCGCGTGGAGCGGCGGTTCGCCGACGGCTTCCAGCTTCAGGCGAACTACACGTTCTCGCGCGCGATGGGCATCGCCGGCAACGACAACAGCGACGGCAGCCCTCGCATCAGCATTCCCGAGTACTTCCACCTGAACCGCGCGCTCACGGACTTCGATCGGACGCACGTCCTGCATCTCATCGGCGTGGCGGAGCTGCCGTTCGGGCGCGGGCGGCGTTGGCTGCATGAGGGCGGGATCCTCCCGGCCATCGTGGGTGGCTGGCAAATGAACAATGCCATCAGTGTCTCCAGTGGAACGCCGTTCACCGTCACGGCGTCAGACACGTCGCTCGACGCGCCGGGCAGCGACCAGATGGCCGATCAGGTGACGTCGGACGTCGAGATCCTCCACGGGATTGGAGAGGGGCAGGCGTGGTTCGACCCGCTGGCGTTCGCGCCGGTGACCGAGGCGCGGTTCGGCAACGCCGGCTTCAACACGATGCGTGGTCCCGGATACGTCAATTGGGACCTGGGGATCTTCCGCGTCGTTCCGCTGGGCGGCCGACGCACGCTGGAGCTGCGCTTCGAGGCGTTCAACGTGCTCAACACGGCGCACTTCGAGAATCCCGGCGACGACGTCTCGAACCTGATCCTGAACCCCGATGGAAGCGTGGACGACCTGAACGGGTTCGCCGAGGTCACGAGCGCCTATGGCGAGCGCATCATGCGGCTCGGCGTGCGATTCGCCTTCTGATGCCGGCGCGGGCGGGAAGCGGCCCACGCGGCTGGTGCGTCGATCCGCAGCACCATCATCGAAGGGAGCACTGCA
>JBOGIN010001162.1:0-1956 GCA_050742275.1 Vicinamibacteraceae bacterium | reverse complement strand
CCCCCACAGGTGACGACGCAAGTGAATCGCGGTGTAAAGGCCGCGCGCTACGTCCTAAACGGTAGCAGCCGACGCAGGTGGCGATCGCGGAGCCAGAGCCCTATCCAGAGTAGCGCAGCCACGTACGTCGGGAACAGCGTGTGCGTCAGCAGCGGACGTTCGACCCGCACGTGCGTCGCCACGGCGCCGCCCAAGTAGCCGGTCCAGAGGACCGCACCGAGCACGGACGTGCGTGGAATCAGATAGACGATTAGGCAGACGACCTCGATGAAACCGATGGTGAAGACGGCGCTCTCCGGGTATCCGAGGGCCGCGGTCCCCTTCACCGCGGCTGGCAGCTCGAGCACTTTGAATCCAGCATCGACTATCGAGGAATGTGTTCCACCCGGCGATGCTGTTGTCCGAGAGCTCGAGAACGATGAGCGCCCATGCCTCGTAGCTGCCCTCGGGCCCACCAGGCCGATACTGCGCGAACGCCGGCGAGCCGCTCGCGGCCGTTGGCAGCAGGCGCGATCCGCGGCACGCAAACCAGGGCCCATGAGCCATCGGCGGATCGTTGCCGGACCGCGGAGCCACAGCGTGTAGGGCGGCATCGACAGCGTGGCATCGCTGGCGAGCAATGTCACCAACGCGTCTACGTCGTAGCGCTGAAATGCATCCACGTAGCGTTGGACGAGCGCCGACTCTTCATCGGAAAGCGGTTCGGGGGGCTTGCTCAGGTCCCGGCGACCCAGTGTTGCGCGCGCACGCTGCAGCGCGCTGTTCACCGATGCCACCGACGTTTCGAGGCACTCTGCCACCTCGGCAGCGGACCATCCAAGGACCTCGGCGAGCAGAAGCGCGGCCCGTTGCGTGGCGGCAGGTGCTGCAGCGCCGCGACGAATGCCAGGCGGATGCTCTGGCGAAGCGCCGCTTGCTCGAACGGATCAGCACGTGCGGGCAGAGCGCGTGCGTCAGGAACCGGCTCGAGCCAATGCGTGCGTGGGCGCGGCTCCAGGGCATCGTCCGCCTCGCCAGCGGGGGCATGTTCCATCGGACGAGCGCGCCGCGAGCGGTCGGACAGTGCGTCGAGGCACACATTGGTCGCGATGCGGTAGAGCCAGGTCTTTACCGACGCGCGCCCCTGGAAGCGATCCAGGCTCTGCCACGCGCGCACCATCGTCTCCTGGACGGCGTCCTCGGCGTCGACCGGAGAGCCCAGCATCCGGTAGCAATGCCCGAACAGCGGCGTGCGGTATTCTTCGAGCTGGGCAACGTCGACCGGCATCCCAGTTCTGATACCACCACAGCTCGAGATGGGTCAACGTGTCTATTTATCCGCAATCTCAGAAAGCGCCCACACGACCTTCTCGCGCACGTCTGCGCTCTGGTCCTTCAGCGCTGCCGTCAGCGCATCGATTGCCCGCGGGTCCCGGAGCTCGCCGAGGGCGAACGCCACTTTCTCTCGCACGTCGGGATTCGTGTCTCTCAGTGCGCCGATGAGCGGCTCCACGGCCCGCGGATCGCGAAACTGGCTCAGCGCGAAGGCCGCCTGCTCGCGCACGTCCGCTTGACTGTCGGAGAGCGCGGCAATCAAGCCAGGGATCGCCGACTCGTCTTTGATCTCCGCGAGCGCAAAGACTGCTTTCTCGCGCACGCCGGCGCTCTCGTCCTTCAACGCTTGCACGAGTGGCTCCACGGTGGAAGGGTCACGAAACTGGCTGAGGGCGAACGCCGCATGCTCGCGCACGTCCGCGCTCCGGTCTTCGCGCAGGGCTCGCGCGACGGCCGGAATCGCCTCGGTGGCGCCGAGCTGCGAGAGGGCGTGGAGACTGTTGCGGCGCACATCCTCCGATTTGTCGCTGAGCGCCCGCTGGAGGGCCGGGACGGCCTCGCGTACGCGCAGCTCACCAAGCGCATGCGTCGCCTGGCTCCGCACGTCCTCGGACGTGTCCTCGAGCGCCTTGGTGAGCACCG
>JBOGIN010001161.1:0-3803 GCA_050742275.1 Vicinamibacteraceae bacterium | reverse complement strand
GTCTTGGTCGACGGCCGCCTCGCGGCCGAACGGTATTTCAACGGCGCGACCACCGAGGCGCTGCACGACATAAGGTCGGCGGGAAAGAGCGTGACCTCGCTCCTCGTCGGCATCGCCCACGACCAGGGACGCATCGAGAGCCTACAGGATCGCGTCAGCCGCTATCTTCCCCGTGCCGAAGGCCGTCCGGTGGGTGACATCACGATCCGAGATCTTCTCACCATGCGATCTGGCCTCGATGCGGACGACGAATCCGAGCACTCGGCTGGCAACGAGGCGCGGCTCGACGCGGTCCCCGATCCGGTCGCCTTCGCCCTTGCCGTGCCGTCCCAGACCCGGCCAGGTAAAACGATATCTGTACAACTCGCTGACCGCTTATCTCACGGGGCTCGTCCTTGAAGCTGCGGCGGGCGAACCGGTCGATCGCTATGCGGACCAACACCTGTTTCGCCCGCTAGGCATCATGCGGTGGCGCTGGCGCCACGACGCCGCCGGACGAACCACCACACAAGGCAATCTCGAGCTCACCGTGCGCGACTTCGCCAGGATCGGGGAGATGGTCCGCCACGGCGGCGCATGGCGCGGTCGCCGCATCGTCAGCGCCGACTGGCTGCGGGACAGCCTACGCTTGCATGTGTCGATCGGATCGGTTGACCGCTATGCAGACGGCTACGGCTACTTCTGGTACGCGAAACGCCATGAGGTCGGCGCTGCGCACGTAGACGTGTCGTTCGCCTCCGGCAATGGCGGGAACAAAATCTACATCGTGCCGGCCCGGCGAATGGTCGTCGCCATCCAGTCCAGCGCCTATGGCCGCGGCTACGGCCAGCGCCGGTCCGAGCAGATTCTGTTGCGAATTCTTGAAACGACCAAGTAGCCGCATCACCAACGGGATACTGCGGCAGTCGGCTCGCTCGCGGTCAATCGTGGAAGACTGGACTGAGTGATCAGGGCTCGGCCGCTGATCAGGAAGCGCCTCATATCTATGTGCCCTGCACCTCCCTCAGCGCGGCGTCGAATTGGTTGTCTCCCCCCTGTCGGAGTCCATCCACTGATAACGGCACATCAACATCAGGGGCAACACCACATCCTTCTATAATGCGCCTGGACCATGAGTACCATCCGGCGGCTGGAAATCGAAGCACGAAGCCGTGCCCGACCGGGAAGTTTGCGCCGCCCAGCACTTGACCGCCCGTCCGTGTGCCGACGATTCTCGCGAGCCTGTTCTCCTTCGCAAATGCGGCCACCATTTCGCCGGCGCTGACCGTGTGCTCGTTGACAAGCATCACGATGCGGCCATGAAACGGTTTGGGCCCAAGGCCCTCGGTCTTCAGTCGGATCGAGCGGTCACGGTTCAACACCTTGAAGCGGACCGCCATCGTGAGCATCTCAAAGGTGGTCGCCGGCAGACGGTCGATGCACGGCAGTTGGTCGGGACGCCACTTTCGATCTTCACCCTTCCTCGTCAGGCTGTAGCCAACCGGGACTCGGTCCGGAGTGAGATAGCTCATGAGCCGCAGCGAGCCGACAAAGCCCCCGAGATTGCCGCGGAGATCAATGATTAGTCGCGTGCAATTCCCAACGCACGCAATGGCCCCATCCAACTCTCGAGCGAATCGTTGTCCGTTCACGCCTGGAAAGAATGCGATTTTGGCGTATGCGATTCCAGGTTCGACCTCTCGCGCCACGACGCTCGTCGGTTCCGCCATCGGCGGCTTCGCGTTCGGCTTTCCAGGTTCGGGCTTCGGAAGAACCACGGTCACCTGTCGAGCGCCATCGCCGGTGCTCTCGACGGTGACGTCAGCATCCGTGCCTAGCGCGAATGTTGGCGGTTCGGGCGGCCGGGTCTGGGTTCCATTGACGGCCAAGAGCACGTCACCCGGCCGCATGCCGGCTGCGTGAGCGGGTCCGCCTTCGTGGACGTCCTGAAACATCCATCGGCTTCCCTGCTCGGTCTCGACTGGGCAGAACGTAGCGTTGATGGCGTAGCGCGCGGGCGCGCGCTGAGCGCCTTCATGAAAGAATGCGACGTGGCTGAGACCTCCGCGGAGAATCACCGCGTTGACGCGTTTCTCGAACTCTAACGGTGAGCCGGCCTGGGCGATGTCCTCGAGCCCCTCCGCGAAGAGCGCCGGCCAATGGGGATCGCGCCCGTTGAGACGAATACAGTGACGCTCCAGCAGCCCAACGCTCCGCTCGATCACATCGCGGGCGATCGACGGATCTAGCTGGTCGGCGATGGCATTCATGGTGGTCACTTCACCCCATTTTTTGCGGAGCCACACTGGTGCTCACACGTTTCCGCGAGGATCCGTCCAATGTGAGTCGATGATCGCCGAGTCCCACCACCTGGAACGCCGCGACGGTCGAGAGAGCATCGGTGCCGAGCTGTTCGAGCACTGCTGCCTTGCTACGGGCCAACGCTTCGGCGACGTCCATGCCGGCGGCAATGTTTTCGTAGAACCGCCGCATGACGGCTGTGGACGTCGCGTCGCTCACCGCCCACAAGGTCGTGATCACTGATTTGGCCCCCGCGATCAGAAACGCTCGCGCGAGATTGAGCACGCCCTCCTGCCCCAATGTTGGACCCACCGCAGTGTCGCAGGCGGACAACACGACCACGCCGGCGTTCACCCTGAGCTGGCCAATTTCCCGAGGCTGCAGGAGACCATCGTCTCCAGTCGCGGGATCGTTGAGGAGCACAAGCGCCGCTCGCTCCGGGAACTTGGGATCCGCAAAAGCGTGGACAGCAAAATGGAGCACTTCAAACCCGTCAAGGCGCTGCGCCTTCACGGCTGATTCGGTCGCCTGATCCCCAGTCAGCACGACACTCGTAGAGCCGAGCAGGCTCGCTGCCGCGAGGACCTCACGCTGGGCGGTCGGGAGCACTGGCAGCTCTGTCGGATAAGGAGCGTCGAATAGTCCTCGTGTCTCATCGGAGCGACTGGTTCCAGTTCCAGTCTTTGCAGACGCGCACATCCGGTCATATGGCACCCCGCCAATACCCATGAACGCGCGCTCCGGCGTGGCCGTTGGACGCGCGCTGCGAAGGAGGGCGAAGACGTTTGCAGACGGCACACTGGAGACAATCGGCGGCTTTACCGCGGTCTCCGTCACCAACATTTGGAACGGCAAGAGGTGTAGTCTGCCGTCGGGCACGACATACAGCCGTTCTGCCGTCTGCCAGCCCGCGACGGGTTTCAGGACCGTGTCGGCGAGCGCTGCGGCCTGGCTGGAGCGGTCGGCATTCTTCGTTCGAACCCCCTCGACGAAGCGGTCGACGAGCATCTCGACCCGCGCTCGGGATGGGAGCTTTGCCAGCTCAAGCCGTTCACGACGGATCGCTAAACAGTAGGATTGCGGCTCGGCTCCCCGCGGCGGTCGTCGCCGAAACGGCCGCCGCGGCGTACGTGAGCGCCTGTTTCAGGTCGCCGCGCGCGCGATACGCGTCCGCAAGCTTGGATTCCGCGTCCGCGAGCAGACGCTGCACGCCGCCGGCCTTCGCCGTCGCCACCGCTCGTTCGAGGTGCGCGATGGCCTGCTCGGACTGGCCCCGCTTCTCCGCGATCTCCGCGAGCATCGTCGACAACTCAATTTCCTTGATCCTGCGGTCGCCAGCACTCGCCTTCGCCATCGCAGCCCTCGCAAAGCTTTCCGCTTCATCGGGTTGCTTCAGCGCAAGCAGCGTGAGGACCTTGGTGCTGTACGAGACGAACGGAAACCCCGTTTCCGGATGCTCGCTCGCGAACTTCAGCGCCCTGTCGACGTACTCCAACGCCAGCGGCGCGTGGCCCGCGAGCAGC
>JBOGIN010001160.1:0-7673 GCA_050742275.1 Vicinamibacteraceae bacterium | reverse complement strand
TCATTTCGCGTTGCTGCCGGCTATCCTGTCAACAGAGAGGCTTTAGCCACAGGCTGCTAAGAGGTTACTGGATGGAGTAATGTGGCGCTATGGCCCTGACCCTTCGTCGCACGACGCGTTTCGCCATGGCGATCGCCCTGCTGCTTATCTGTCGAACCGGCCGGGCACAGAGCCCGCCGATGCGAGACCTGGACCCCGGCCAGGTCAGGTCCGGCATGCTGGTGTGGCAGATAGGCGTGAACAGCAAGGATGGTCCATCCGCGATGATCGAGACGATCTCGCGGGCGACCTATCAGGGCGAGTCGACGTGGCGTGTTACGCACTACGACCAGGATCCGGCCAGCACGACTGTCAACAGCTTCGATCTGTACGATCTCGATCGCGAGACGCTGGCGCCGATTCGCAGCGTGATGCGCAACGAGGCTTTCGATCTTGATCTACGGTTCACGCCGCGGGAAGTCACGCTCCGCCGTGTCGCCAAGGACGGCGGCAAACTGGACGAGCGCATCGTGTTGAAGACCGCCGTTCAAGGAGAAGGTCCGGGGCTCCGTCTCCTCACCGCGAGCCTACCGCTTCGTCCGGGCCTCAAGTTCCGGTATCAGCAGGTCGATCGCTGGGGAGGGAAGGGCGACAGCCGCGTAAAGCCGATGACGCTGTCCGTCGTGAGGCACACGCGCGTGGAAACGTCTTTCGGTGATCGAGACGCCCTGGAGGTCGTCATCGAACCCGACGACAAGTCATTTCGTATTCGGTCGCACGTGCGCGCGAAGCTGCCGTACTACCCCTTCGACATGGAATACGTGCGGGGGACCACGACGCTCCTCAGCGAGGTCACGGCCGTGGCGTTCGAAGGCGGACACGACTAGCCACGTTCAAGGCTTCCACAGTGCGGCGTCCAGGATCGCCCAGATATGGATGATCCATCCGAGCAGGACGAACCACAGCACGGCCGCGAGAACGAACATGACCAGTCCGATGACGGGACGCCCCTGCAAGAGCTGCCCGAGGCCCGGGATGAAGAAGCTGCAGAGTGCGGCGAGAACGTTGCCAGCGGAGCCCTGACCTGCCATGAAATCGACCTCCTCGAATTCTGACTCTTGATCGGACGCAGTCCCTTCAACCCAAGCGCGAGGACGAGCGTGCTCTCTCGATTCGTACATGATTTATGCACGATTATGTACCTGGACGTCAAACGTCTTGCCACGTTCTCCCCCGCAGTTTCCGCGGGACTATGGCCACCAGGCGCGTGCTTTCTCACGCCTCACCTCAGGTAGGCACTTCGGCACGCCAGAGTTGCGGGTAGTCGACAACGAGGCCGGCGCTGTTCGTTTCGAGCACCGCCACGAAGGCGCCGCCTCCGCTCGCGTAGCGATACCGGGACTGGTCGACGCGCTCGTACACCTGATCCAGCGGCTCGAGAGTGCCTGCGGGGAACAGCAGCCATGCCGCACGGGCCTCCGCGCGCTGACCGACCTCCAGCCTCAATCGCCGAATGGGAAGCAGGTTCGTCGATGGGCTGAAGCTCAGATCGACGTCGATGCATCCCTGAACGCTCGGAAACGCCTTGCCGTTCAGCGTCCACCGCTTGTCAGCATCCACGGCAATCGCAAGCTGAATCGGCGTATCGGCAAGCCAGCCGTTTACTTCGGCGGAGACCGTACGCCAAGCCGCGTCGCACGACACACGGTAATCGAGACGGCACGGCTGCCCCTGCTCGACGAACACGGCCGTGCCCTCCAGCCGGCGCGCCTCATCGTCGCCGGTGAGTCGCGCGGCTTCATGGCCGGCCTGATCCAGCCTGCGCCAGAGAATGGAGACGCTGTTCATGATGAGCTGGTTGCTTGTGTTGTCTTCGACTCCCGCGCCCGGCGCGGCGCCCGGATGTCGGCGTCTGCCGCCGCGTCGACTATGATGCATGGCAGCCATGCACCCTTCGAACGCGGAGCACCTCGCATGAGAGCACTGACGTTGCTACTGACGCTGTTGATTCTGCCACAGCCGGATGTCGCCGACTGGCGCAACGCACCACCGGAGGACTGGCACAATCTCTTCAACGGGCGCGGCCTCGATGGGTGGGTGGTGAAGCTGGCCCACCACGAGCTCGGCGACAACTACGCAGACACGTTTCGTGTGGAGAACGGCGCCATTCGCGTGATGTACGACAAGTACGACGCCTTCGGAGAACGTTTCGGTCATCTTTTCTATGACGAGAAGCTGTCGCACTATGTTCTGGCGCTCGAGTATCGGTTCTTCGGCGAGCAGATGAAGGGCGGCCCTGACTATGCGCGGCTGAACAGCGGGGTCATGATCCACTCGCAGGCGCCGAAGACGATCTTGAAAGACCAGGACTGGCCGATTTCTGTAGAGGCACAGTTCCTGGCTGGTGGGCGGACCACCATGAACGTGTGCACGCCCGGCACGGAGATTTTCATGGACGGTGCGATGGTAAAGGAGCATTGTACCGACTCCACGTCGAAGGTCTATGGAGACAATGAATGGGTGGCAGTGGAGGTGGAGGTCCGCGGGGCGGAGTTGGTACGCCACATGATCGGCGGCCAGGCCGTGCTGAGCTACGAGCGGCCGACGATTGGCGGCGGCGTCGCGCATGGCTTCGATCCCGCCGTGAGGAAGGATGGCACGCGTCTGGGCGAGGGCTATATTGGACTGCAGGCTGAAAGCCAGCCGGTGGAGTTTCGCAACATTCGCTTACTGAACCTCGCTGGCTGCATGGACCAGACAGCGCCGGCCTATCGGCCATACTTCGTCCATCGCGACGATTCGCGCTGCCGCGCGCGGTGATGGCGACACTCTTCCTCTGATGGACTCGTTTACCCGGTCGTTCCTGCTCATGTTCGTGCTCTTGAACCCGTTCATCTTGAGCGTGTACTTGATGGGGCTCGTGCGCGTGCTCGCCTTCCGCGACTTCGCCAGACAGCTCGTGCGGGCGGCGCTCATCAGCTTGGTCGTCTTCGTCATCTTTGCGTGGGGTGGCGTGGCGGTGTTCGAGGACGTCATGCAGGTGCGCTATGCCGCGTTCCTCATTTTCGGTGGCCTGATCTTCCTCATTACCGGCATCAGGCTGATTGCCGGCGCCGGCCATCCCGTGGCACCGCCGCGCCCGCAGGAAGATGTCTCGGCGGCCATTGCCATGCCGTACTTGGTGGGGCCAGGCACGATCAGCGCCAGTGTGCTCGCGGGGAGCCGTCTCGATCCAGTCCGCGCGCCTTTGGCTATTGCCCTTGCCCTCGGCATGGCGATCGTCGCGCTGCTCGCCTTCAAGCTGATTCACGACGTCGTCAGGAGCCGAAGTGAAGCGCTGGTCTTCCGGTATACGGAGATCACCGGCCGCGCCACGGCGCTCTTCGTGGGATCGTTTGCCATCGACATGATCCTTCGTGGCTTCGAAACGTGGCTGGAGGCACTCCCAGACGTCGCGCGAACCGCGCTGCTTGCCGCCGTGTGGTGACGGCTGCTTGTCAGCGCCACACGATGTGACGTTCCGCGCTATCCCAACGCCATGTCGGGCCGGTGCCTTGCAGATGGACACCGCCAAGCCAGCGATCGAGGCCACAGCGCGCAACGCGGTCGATCTCGCCAGCCAGCACCGCGCGCCCGGTGTCCGTCAGCTCAATGGTTCCACGCGGCAGCCGGTGCGGCTCAATGTCCGTGATGCCGTGCACGGCAACGAGCGGCGGAGACGCGAGCGTCAAGTCCTGGACAACCTGCCAGAAGGAGCCGTCCGCGATATAGAACGCGGTCTCTCCTTCGTGCATGCGCGGGAACGCCGCCCAGACATCGATCGGTTCGGATTGGGCCAGCGTCATCAGCCGGCGCTCCGTGCGTGAGAGACCGTCGACCGTCCACGGAAATTCCTGCAGATGACGATGAAGCGCGGTGCTGAGGAAGGGCAGCGCCGGCGTCTCTTCGCGAGCGAACGCCTCGAGTGCGCGCGGGTCGTGGGCACGAAATGCGTGCCAGGCACGCTCGGCCAAGGCGCACTCCGTCGCGGTGACCGGCCGGCGGCTTTCGAGCAGCGACGCGAGCTCGTCCGGCGTTAGATCTCCGAGCCCTTTGAACTGCGGCCGACCGGGGAAGGCGCCGATGCAGATGAGACTGACAGGCTTTGCTCCGAGCACGGTCTGTCCAATCCGGCAAAGCAGCTGGATGAGATTCAGTTGGTCGAACAGGTCGTGCTCGTACCAGAGCACGAGCTCATCGTACGCCGCGTGCCCGTCGACCAAGGTGCGCCAGCGCCGAAGCCCTTCGAGCGTGTCCTGATACGGGTGTTCGATCTCGTCCGCCAGGTGCCGGGCGCGAATCTCGAGGAGGGCCTCATCGGATACGCCGCCGGGCACAGGTCCCTCGTGCAGCACGTCAGCCCAGATTGACGAGGTCCCTGGAATGCCCGCTTCCTGGAACTTGTCGGTCGTGGCCGTGCCGTTGGCCACATGGAGAAATCGCGTTGCCGAGGAGGGCATGGCTTGCTGCTCCTTGAACAGATCGTCGACGTCACAGGTTGTGTCCGGCGCGTAGTCAGCCAAGAGTGGGACCAGCTTACGGCGCGCTCGTGCGACGAGCGATCGCACGGTGCCCACCGGCACACCGTGCGCGCCTGCAATCTTCGAATGACTCAGGCCATCGATGTGGAACAAGCGGAGCGGGACACGGTACCGCGGCGGTAGCGAGGTCAGCGCCGCCGCCACGCGCGTGGTCATCTCTCCGCGCAAGAGTTGATCGAGCGGCGACGGAGGGTCATGTGCTTCCAGCGGCTCTTCGATGGCGTCCCAGCCGCGATAGAGATCTGGCCGGAAGCTCCGGAGCCAGTCGATGGATACACCAAAAACGATCCGGCGCAGCCAGGCACCGAACCGCGAAGGGTCCGCCAGCAGGTCGAGATTGCGGAATGCCCGCACGAACGCTTCCCGCGCAAGATCCTCACCTTCGGCCGGATCGTTCACCAGGGTTGCCGCTAGCAGAATAGCCTGACGCTGGTACCGGCGGACCAGCTCGTCCCGGGCGTCCTCGGCGCCGCTGCGCGCCGCCTGCACTAGCTCGCCGTCCGTCGTCGAGGCTGCCATCTGATCCAATGTCGAAGACGGACCGCAAAACGTTGCACGTTCACTACACCTCACCTTGCTTCCGGCGGCGGAATCAATAGAGTAAAGTCAACCGTTGGGGCTCCTCAGGAGGCGTCATGGGCACACGCCAGATTGTCATGACGATGATTGCCGCGCTGCTCGCGGTCGGAGCGCCGGAGCAAGTGGTCACCTCGTCGACATTTCGCAATCCGCTGAACAGCGGCGCCGACCCGACCCTGGTCTATTACGGCAACTCGTACTACCTGGCAACCACCCAGGGTGATCGAATCCGCGTGTGGCGATCCGCGAGCCTCGCCACGCTGCTCAATGCTCCTGGCGTGGACGTATGGCAGGACCGCGATCCCAGCCGGAACCAGCAAATGTGGGCGCCGGCCATGTACCGATTCGAAACCGATGCCGGCCCGCGCTGGTACATCTACTACACGGCCAGCGACGGCACCGACGTCAACCATCGCATATACGTGATCGAATCGGCCAACGACGACCCCATGGGGCCGTATGCGTTCAAGAACAAGGTGTTCGACTTCGGTGAGTACGCGATCGATGGTGAGCCGTTTCGCCACAACGGCTTGCTGTACTTCGCGTGGGCGAGCCCGGGCCGCGATCAAGGTGGACCCGCACAGATCTACGTGGCTCGAATGACGAACCCCTGGACGGTGTCTGGATCGCCGGTGGCCGTCCCCGTCGATGGCGGCTGCAGCGAGGTGCGCGAGGGCCCGACGTTCCTCTACCGTCATGGGCGAACGATCTTGACGTACTCCACCTGCGATACCGGAAAGCCGGATTATCAACTGTGGATGACCTCGATAGCCGATGGTGACGATCCGCTGGTGCCCGGCAACTGGCTGCAGCATCCCGGACCAGTGTTCTCACGCCACGACGCCAACGGCGTCTGGGGGCCTGGACACCATTTCTTCTTCAAATCTCCAGACGGCACCGAGGACTGGATCACGTACCACGGCAAGAACACCTCGGCATACAACTACGGCTGGCGCACGACACGCGCGCAGCGGTTCACCTGGAACGCAGATGGCACGCCGAGCTTTGGCACACCGGTCGCGCTGGGTGAAGACGTGCCGCTGCCGTCCGGCGATCCCGGCCCGCCCTCGCGCGTCATCAACGATTTCGACATCGGCACAGGCGACTTCCAGGTGGCGTACTCGGGCGAATGGAGCTCCGGCACCGGCTGCGGGAATCAGTGTTTCCGCGGTGACGATCATTGGAGCGGCAGTGCCGGACACACCGCAACGTTCACCTTCACGGGGACGCAGATCGCGTTGTTGTCCGTGCGCGATGTGGGCAACGGCATTGCCGCGATCTCGATAGACGACGGTCCGGAAGCGCTGGTGGATTACTACGGCGATCCACGCGTTGGCCAGCAATTGAACTACCTGAGCCCGATGCTTGAACCGGGCCAGCACAGGTTGACGGTCCGGGTCACTGGCGACAAGAACCCCGCTTCGAGTTGGACTGCCGTGAGCATCGACCGTGCCGAAGTGTGGCCCTGAGCCAGCAGCGCTGGTGTTGGCGCGCTCCGCGCGCCGGAACCGCTATGCGGGCGCACAAACGAGCATGACATTTCTGTAACGGGCCGCATAGCGGTTCAGCGCACCTGGACGCGCTTCGTCAGACGGACGTCTTGGCTCGAGGCGCCGATCTGGATCTCGTATTCTCCCGGTTGCGCGATGAAAGCCTGCCGCTCCGCGTCGTACTGCGAGAGATCCTTCGACGGTGTGAGCGTGAAACGGACCTGGCGCCGCTGCCCAGGCTCGAGTGAGATGCGATCGAATCCACGAAGTTGTTTGAGCGGCGCCTCGAATCTCGGATCGAGTGCGCGCACGTAGAGTTGGACCACCTCATCGCCCGCGACCGCGCCAGCGTTCTCTACGGTGACCGCTACCTCGATTGCCCTCGTCTGCGTCGGCCGTCGTCTTTGTCGATGGTCAAGCCCGAGTAATTGAAACGTGTGTACGATAAACCGTGTCCGAACGGGTACAGCACGTCTCCATCGAAGTAGCGATATGTCCGGCCCTTCATGGATGAGAAGCGTCAGCTCGTCTCATAAGTCACGTACGTAGCGCGGGGCCTTCAGGCCCCGCGGTCGCGCTCACACTCCTCGAACGGGCGCAAACCCGTCCACGCGCGGTCCATTTTCCAGACCCCTCGGCCGCGCGGCCTGAAGTCCGCGCGCTACCGCTGAGGGAGCGGCGCAGTCAGCGCCGAGTTGCTGACAAACGCAATTCGTGTGCTGTCGGGAGACCAGGACGGGACGTTGATCGTCCCCTGTCCACCGTAGACGTACGCGAGCACGCGCGGATCGCTCCCATCCGGTCGCATGATCCGTAGATACACTTGTTTGTAAAAGGGGTGCTCGTCAGGCGCCACGTCGGGCAGATACGAGAGCACGACCATCCACCTGCCGTCAGGCGAGAGATGCGGAAACCAGTTGTTCAGCTCCTCGTCGGTGACCTGCTCCTGTCCGCTGCCGTCCGGCCGCATCCGCCAGATCTGCATACGTTCCGTGCGTGCCGAGTTGGGCTCGCCCCGGCCCTTGGCCGCGGCTCTCCCCTCAGG
>JBOGIN010001159.1:0-3663 GCA_050742275.1 Vicinamibacteraceae bacterium | reverse complement strand
CGGCAGGAGGCGTTCTCGGTGCGCTGCTCGCGCCTCTCATCGGCCACGCCCTCATGTCATACCTGCCCGAGCAGGGCGGCGCGCTGAGCGCGGCGCTGGACCTCCGCGTTCTGCTGTTCGCTGTGGCGATGACCGTTCTCACGACGCTCCTCTTCGGTGTCGCGCCGGCGTTCTACGCAGCCTCGGTACGGCCGGCAATCGCGCTCAAGGAACAGTCCTTCTCCGTCACGGGCAGCCTCCGCGTGCGCAAGGCGCTCATCGTCGGGCAGTTCGCGCTGGCCTTGATTCTCCTGATCGGCGCCGGCCTCTTCGCTCGGACGCTCGGCCACCTCCAGGCGCGTGGCCCTGGCTTTCCCACCGCCAACCTGCTGATGTTCAGCCTGATGCCGGGCTATGACGGATACGACGCTGCCGCGGCGAAGCCGCTGTTTCGACGACTGCTCGCTGACCTGGAGGCGCTGCCGGATGTCGAGCAGGTTGGAGCCGCAGTCCATGACATCGTGACGCCAGGCTCGTGGAACAACATGGTCACCGTTGAGTCCACTGAGCGAATCATCACGGATAACATGCCCATGAACGGCGTCACGGCGGACTTCTTCGACGCGCTTGGCTTACGGCTGATCAGGGGGCGTCCGTTCAACGAGCATGACGCGATAGACGACGCCGACACCGAATGGGCGCTGCGGTCGGCAATCGTCAATGAAGAGTTCGTGCGACGGTATCTTCCGGATACCGATCATCGAGAATCAGTTGTTCGGCGTCCGCCCCATGGATCCGGTGGCCATGGCGAGCGCCGCCGCCGTGCTGGCGCTCGTCTGCCTTGGCGCCAGCATCGCTCCCGCTCGCAAGGTGGCACGCGTCAGCCTGCTGGAGACCCTGCGCAGCGAATGAGTGCGCTGGAGACCGCGCCGACGTGTCGCATGTAGCGCGCGGCCTTCAGGCCGCGCGGAGGCTATGTGATGTTCCGCAAACAGAACCGCAGCGACAGCGATTTCGGCGAGGAAATCCAGGCCCACCTCGAAATCGAGGCTGAGCGGCTGATGGCGGAAGGCATGGACCGGAAGGCGGCGATGGCCGCCGCCCACCGTGCGTTTGGAAACGCCACCAGCAGTCGCGAGCGATTTTACGAGTCGGGCCGCTGGATGTGGCTCGATCATCTGAGAAGAGATCTCCAGTACGCGCTGCGTCAAATCAACGGCTCGCCGATCTCCGCGGCAACGATCATCCTGTCGCTTGCCCTGGGCATCGGCATCAACACCGCGCTCTTCTCCTTGGCGGACCAGACGCTGCTGCGAGCGCTCCCGGTCGAGAAGCCCGAAGAGCTCGTCCTTCTCGACTGGAACGGCAGGTGGGTGGGCAGCAGCCAGGGCACGACCAACCTGCTTCCGCACCCGCTCTTCCGCGACTTGCGCGCCGGGAACGACATCTTCACGGACCTGTTCGCGTCTCACCCGGTGGATGTGCACGTGTCACATGGGAGCGAATCGGAGCCCGTGACCGCCGAGGTCGTGTCCGGCTCGTACTTTCCAACGCTCGGCGTGCGACCAGCGTTGGGTCGGCTGCTGAGCGATGGGGACGATCGTCGGCCAGGCGCCCACTCGGTGGTCGTCCTCTCCTACGACTATTGGCAGACGCGGTTCGGCGCTGATCCAGGGATCGTGGGAGAACGAGTGCTGGTGAACAACTTCCCCATGACGATCGTCGGCGTCGCGCCGCAGGGCTTTCACGGCGTGGATTGGAGCGAGGGGCAGGCGCTCTGGCTCCCCACCATGATGCAGCCCCAAGCGTGGGCCGAGTCGGAAGTGCTCTCCAATCGCCGTATGCGCTGGCTGCACGTGTTCGGCCGCCTGAAGCCGCGCGTCAGCGTCGAGCAGGCAAGAGGGCAACTTCAGCCATGGTTCAAGCGCTACTTACGGGCGGACACTGAGCGCGAGGGCTGGCCTCAGGTGACCCAGCAGCGGATGCGTGAGTACCTGGCGTCCACGCTGGACGTCCTCCCTGCGTCAGATGGGCGCGCGAATATGCGTGGCGAGATCGAGCAGCCCATGCTGATCTTGCTGGCAGCGACGGCCCTGATTCTTCTGCTGGCCTGCTTGAACGTCGCCAACCTGTCGCTTGCGCGAGCGTTGGCCCGCCGCCGGGCAACCGCCTTGCGAGCGGCGCTCGGCGCGTCTCGCCGCCGCATCGTCACGGAACAGCTCGTCGAGAGCGGTGTTCTGGCGACAACCGGATGTCTACTCGGCGTTTCGCTCGCACCCATGGTCAACCGTGCGATTCTGTCGCTCTTTCCTCAGCAAAACGTCGTGCTGAGCGCGAACCTGGACCTTCGTGTACTCCTCTTCGCGGTAGCCGTCACCGCGCTGACGACACTGCTCTTTGGCGGTCTGCCGGCGCTCTACGCGGGATCCGTGCCGGCCGTGAGCGCGCTCAAGGAGCAGTCATCGGCCGTCACGGTCGGCCTCGCCGCGCGCAAGGCGCTCATCGCTGGGCAGTTTGCACTCGCGCTCATTCTGTTGATTGGCGCCGGCCTCTTTGCTCGAACGCTTGGCAGCCTCCAGGCCCGGGGGCCAGGCTTCCCCACGACCAACCTGTCGATGTTTGGCGTGAGGCCTCTCTCAGACGGATATGGGGAAACGCAGGTGAAGCCGCTCATCCGCCGACTGTTGGCGGAGATCCGCGCGTTGCCCGATGTCGAGCGCGTTGGTGCCGCCCTGTATCCAATCGTCAGGAACGGTGCCTGGAGTGGTAGTGTGACCATCGAGGCCAAAGAGCGCTTCGTCACGGATGGTATGAACGGCATTCCAAGGAATGCGATCACGCCAGATTTCTTCGACGCCCTCGGCGTGTCGGTGATCAGGGGGCGCAATTTCACTGAAGACGATGCCCGAGCCGACGCCGAGACCGAATCGGCGCTGCGGTCGGCCATCGTCAACGAAGAGTTCGTGAGACGTTACATCCCGGATGGCAATCCGCTCGGCGTGCGACTGGGCTTGGGTGGCGCACCGAACACGGTGGCAGACATCGAGATCATCGGGGTAGTCGATACCTACCACAATCGCAGCATGCGCGAACGGGAAGGCGAGGTCTTCGTTTCAATGTGGGAGCGCTCGGTAGACCGCGCAACATTCTACGTGCGATCGCGGAGCTCCGCTGATGCGGCGTCGCGGGCAATCCATGCCGTCGTGAACCGCATTGATCCAACGCTGACGGTCCTCTCGCTGCGTCCCCTCGATGATCAATTCGATCGCATGCTGGTGAACGAGCGACTCCTGGCCACACTCGCCGGAGCCTTTGCTGTCGTGGCGACGTTGCTCGCGACGATCGGCCTCTACGGCGTCCTCACCTTCTCCGCCGCCCGCCGCACCAAGGAGATCGGCATCCGAGTTGCGCTCGGCGCTTCACGGTGGTCCGCAAGCGGGATCATCCTCCGCGAAGCAACCGTGTTGGCCGCCGCCGGCGCTGCCATCGCGCTCCCAGCGTCATGGGCGCTGGGCCGCCTCGTCCAGAGTCAGTTGTTTGGGGTGAACGCCATGGACGCGCCAACGGTTATCGCCGCCGCGGCGATCCTCGCGCTCGTTTCCCTCGGTGCGAGCCTCGTCCCCGCCCGAAAGGCTGCGTCCGTCAATCCGCTGGACGCGCTGCGCAGCGAATGACGTCAGCTAA